>JACDGI010000374.1 GCA_013821665.1 Anaerolineae bacterium | reverse complement strand
TGTTTTGGATATATAGGACGATGATACCGCTAAATCAATGAATATGAACGGCATTGCCCGATAAAATCAGCCAATAAATGGGGGGTGGTGCTTAGGCTATTTGCACAGGGATAGGCTAAATTTCTTTGCTTCAATCACCGGATACGGTAGATTATGGCAATTCTTGAAGCGAATGGACATCGAAAGAACACTATGACTGAAGCCAACACCATTTCACACACGGATCAACTGCTTACGGTTGAGAGCTTAGCCGAACAGATTGCGGCTTGCGGGTTGCAAGCCGGACACACCGTACTCGTCCACAGCAGTATGAGCAAACTCGGTTGGATCGCGGGTGGGGCACAGGCCGTGATCCAAGCGCTGCTGCGGGTATTAGGCGAAACTGGCACCTTGATGATGCCCACGCACACCACCCAGAATACCGATCCAGCGAACTGGAGTAGGCCGCCCGTACCGGATACGTGGGTTCCGGTGATTCGAGCGCAGACACCGGCCTTTGATCCCGCCACGACTCCTACACGTGGCATGGGAGTCATCCCTGAACTCTTCAGGACGTGGCCGGGAACTATCCGCAGTTCGCATCCGATTGGCTCGTTTGCGGCACGCGGCCCGAACGCGACGACACTCCTACGCAACCACCAACTCCTCGACATGTTTGGTGATAGTTCTCCGCTGGGCATGTTATATGAACTGGATGGTTATGTGCTGCTCTTGGGCGTGGATCACGGCAACAATACCTCGCTGCATTTAGCCGAAAACCGTGCGATATGGGCGGGTAAATTCTTTATACCCGAAGCCACGGCTATGATGGTCAACGGCGTGCGCGAGTGGGTGTCCTTCAAGATGCTGGCGTTGGAGTCCGACGACTTCAATAGCGTAGGGGATGCTTACGAGGCACAGGCTGGCATTCAGCGCGGAACTGCGGGTGAAGCCACGGTTCGTTTGATGAGACAGCGCCCTTTGGTCGACTTTGCGGTAGAATGGATGGAAGCGAACCGGAAGTGATACGGATACCGTATTCAGTTTTAGGGGCTGATGGCTGAAGGCTTTCGGCTCACTGCTAAGGAGCAAATGAACATGGCAGAAGCATTGGGAATGATTGAAACCAAGTCCTTCGCGGCTTTGGTGGAAGCAGCAGACGCGATGGTGAAGGCTGCGCGGGTGGAACTCGTGGGTTACGAGAAGACTGGCGGCGGCTTCGTGACGGCTGTCGTGCGCGGCGATGTGGCAGCGGTCAAGGCAGCGGTTGAGGCCGGTGTCCGCAGCGGCGAAAAAGTCGGTGAGATCGTGTCCGTGCATGTGATCCCACGTCCGCACGTTAATGTGGATTCAATTCTGCCTTTGGGACGCACCGATGAAGGCAAAGCGGGTATGAAAAACGCGGGTTAATGTCCTGTCACAAATTGAAATCTTATTGCGTGTAAAACCATTGAGAGCCATCGCCGCCGGTGGCTTGTTTTTGTTTTGAGGAGCAACCTTATTATGATGCTGGCAAAAGTCATTGGCACGGTTGTCGCCAGCGCCAAGAGCGCCAAAACCGAAGGGCTGAAAATGCTGATCCTGCAACCGCTGGATTTATCCGGCGCGGCCAAGGGTGCTTATGTGGTGGCCTTCGACGCGGTGGGTGCGGGTGAGGGCGAAGTGGTCTTATATGTCACCGGCAGCAGCGCTCGACAAACGCCATCGACCGAGGGACGACCAGCCGACGCTACCATCTTCGCGATTGTCGATACGTGGGATGTGGATGGCGCGGTGCAGTACACAAAAAGTGATGAGTATCAGGCGGCCAGCACGAAGTAAAGTAATTCGAAGGGGCAAGCCGCAAGTTACAAGTTGGAGGGGTGCGAAAGCGCTCCTTTTGTGCCAATTAAATTCCTAATCATCATTTTCTTCAGGAAAAAGCGGTAACTCTAGTTGTTCTATATTCTTTTTCATATTCTCCTGTAATTTAATTTGTCCCTCTTTAAATTTTTTACTGGTGAAATATTTTTGTATTTTTGCACTTTTCGTCGAGTCGATTCCCCTAAATTGTATTTCCCTATTTAAGAGGTTAACGTCAACGTCTTCCTTTCGTAAATTATCAAGAATTTCTTTGATGTACGGCCTAACGGACTTACGCATAATCCCTAATCGAGTACTTCGTTCTTTAAGGTGATCCCATACTTCCAATGATTCCCGCATAATGTCATCTTCAGTAATTACAAATTCATGTTCATTAATATTCCTCATAACTAGTGATACTAATGCACTTCGAATTTTTTCTTCCATCACTTGTAGACCATACTCATCAAAATCATCTGAACCTATTTCCACAGGTATTAAGTAAAGTATTTGAGGAGACTCCCCCTTAACAATATCTTTGACCTTTACCTTTTCATATTCGGGTTGATAAACTCTCGTATTTTTGTGATTTTCATTAATAAAAGTTAGATAAATCCCATCATCTGCAATAGTTGAAATACCAATTGCACCAATAGCAGCAGTTTCAATTGAAATATTGTTTAGTCGCTCTGACAACGAGGTAAGGGTTTCAAATATTTGAACTTGATAGCCGTCCTCAACTGCATAATAAACGTGAGACGACCATTTTGAAGGAGATACGAAACCAATTTGATTAGCTATGTCGGTTCCAGTACTAGAAAGTAGACAATTAGCCTGTTTAATAGGTCGCTGGTAAGTTGAGTTCACGCCAAAACTACTTTTTTTACATTCAATTGGCAAAAATAAATGGGAGGCATCGTGTTTTAAAAGAACATCTGGAGATGACTCATATTGAATCGGTATCATTGAATTTTCAATTTTGGTTCTTTTGGGTATACCAAGAGAAAAATTCTGCCCAATAGCCTCAAGTTCAAAACCTTGTTCATAAAAAATTGGTCTGATTCCTGTAATAGAATTAGGGGTCTTGGACCAAACTAACCATAAAATCAAATTAAGCTGAAATAATGGTGTCTGTTCAAAATATTGATTACTCATATTTTTTATATCTCACCAAATAAGGCGGACTTTACTAGATCTTGATATCTAGTATCACCAATGAAAACTTGTACATCAGGAGATAAATAGCTTTGAATGTTAGTGACTAGCCGATGTACCGTATTTCCGCAGGTATTTTGTGGCAAGATCACAATAAAACGCGACGGAGTAATTTCCATATAAATTTTTTGCCATAAATGCATATCTAATCCATATACGTGAACTTTGTTTTCACCTAAACGTATAGGATTGCCCCAAAGTCGAAAGTTACTCTGTCCATTCTCAAAAACTATACGGATAAAATTTTGAAATGTAGAGTTCTCTAAAGGTATAGGGAAACTAAACGTAATAGGAGTTCCTGTAAGTGTAATTGTGGACTCTAAATCATTTATCTGGTTCTTTTCTGCTTGAAACCAAGTTCTCTGTTCAATTTGCTCCGTAATTTTTTGATATACTTCTATAATGGAATTCAGGTTTTGTCGACCATCCCGAAAGCTAGGTGAGTGATAACTTACCTTACCCCAATCCCAAAAGTCGTAACCTCCCGGAATTTTTTCTCCTGCGGGCAACCTTAACATTCTCATTACCTTAAAATCAGGTAAAGTTAGCTGTAATTGTGGCAAAACTCCCGCAATTTTTTTGGCGGTCATCCCAATATTTAATGTTGACTCCCTATGTTCAGTCTTTTCAGTATCAAACGACATTTCTTCGATTAAATCCTCATCATCTGAAAGCTCACTCCTGTCAACTTCTTCCCGAAATATATCTTCATATGCAAACTTAAACTTTATATAACGGTTTGGTCTCTGAGGCTTTATTACTTCATTCCATATCGAATTTAGATAATGACCTGATAACCATACAGAATCTAATTGCGCTGAAGATTGAATCATCTTCTTTACTTCTATATCTGTCCTGTCTGATCGTTGTATCATATGTAAAGCAATATGACGGGAAGATACTCTTTCTAAGAAACCATAGTCTCTATTGTGAATTTTGACATTGAAAAAATTCTCATTCAATTCTTTCAGCCGCCAATTTCGTTTACTAAAGAGCTTTTGCATATCAATGTCTCCATGTTGATCAGTTTCCAACATATAAGACTTGATCATTCCTTCTTCTTTGCTACTTTGTAGTTTTTTTGATGCCATTCTGCGGTCAACAGCATATTGATCTAAGAAATCAAAAGCGTCTTGTTGAGTTGTAATTCCGCTCAAATCGATCATAATATCAATCTACTTTACCCATAATTTAATGGAGCATATTGTAACCCACTTTTGACTATAGCTGATTTATTTTCATGGGCATATCTCCAAAAAAGCTATCCAGCCCATCTCAAAATCCCTTAGTTTCGCTTCTATATTTTTTACTAGTTGCCCCTCGTCCGTTTTAACTGTTATTTACTAAGTTTACTTTCGGTTAACCCGACAAACCAATCTCCAACCATCTACCAACCCACTTAACAATCTCACTCCCTCAAAATGGTTAGCGCCAACACCTCGAAAGAGTTACAAAATGTTCTTCCAAAATGTAACCCGTTCTCAGCCCACCTGTTGTACGATAGGTTCGGAAGGTCATATAAATCTTTCACGCTCTTTAACACCTGAACCCGGCCAACGCGCACAATCAGCACAAAATGTACGGTTGTGTTTTGCCGCCTGTGCCGCATTTTGCGCTTGTTGTGCATTTACTGTAAGGGCGCTTTTATCACCGCCGCCGACTTTGAGAGAAAAGTAAGCGGCAGCAGAGACCCTTCGCTGCCGTCGCCGTTCAACTTTGAACGCTTAACCTTAAACTAGTCCTGTCACTGACGACATTGACGACTATGACGACATTTTCACTGTGAAAATGAAGAATGTGAAGAATTTTGTGAATGATAACCTGCATCAACAAACAAAAAGAGCGTAAACTTTCGCCCACGCTCTCTTTTGAATTAGGATTTGCTCCCTCCCTCGTTTACGGGGGAGGGTTGGGGTGGGGGTTCTTAGCTGTGAACCTGAATGTCCTTGGGGTTGATGATGCCGTCCGGCGAACCCTTCTGGATCGCCAGCTTGACTTCACCAATCGCGCGGGTCACTTCGATACCGCGCGGGCAAGCGGGTGTGCAGTTGTAGATTGTCCGGCAGCGCCACACGCCATCAGGATCAGACAGTGCGTCGAGGCGTTCCTGTGCCCCTTGATCACGGTCATCGAAAATGAAGCGGTGCGCTTGGACGATAGCCGCTGGCCCAACATACTTGCCGTTTCCCCAGAAGCTGGGGCAGGAGGTGGTGCAGCACGCGCACAGAATACAGTTGGTCGAGTCGGCGTAAATCTGCTGCTTCTCGGCGGATTGCAGCCGTTCGCGCCCGTCCGCTGGAACCGGATCGTTATTAATGAAGTAGGGCATAACCGAACGGTAATGATCAAAGAACGGTTCCATATCCACGATCAAATCTTTCTTGATCGGCAGACCCAAAATCGGTTCAATTTGCACCTTGGAGCCGAGGTTCTTCACCAGCAGTTTGCAGGCCAGCGCGTTACGCCCATTGATACGCATCGCGTCCGAACCGCAAATGCCATGCGAACACGAACGCCGAAAGGCCAGTGTGCCGTCCTGCTCCCACTTGATGCGATGCAGCAGTTCCAACACGCGGTCGGTATCCTGCACATCTTTGAGTTCAAATGTCTGCCAATACGGCTTATTTTGACCGGGTGTTTCCGGGTTATAGCGTCGAATTCGGAATGTTACGTCCATTAGTTTCAGTTCTCCGCTTTACATATCATTACAAATATTGTACGTCCAAAACCATCATCACGATCAATACGTGCGTTCCTTCGGCATGAAACGCGGATCTTCAGCCGCCAGTGACATATCGACTTTCTTATCGATGTTCAGTTCAATCGGCGGCACATCGACCCCATACGGATCGTCACTCTTGCGGTAAGCCAATGTATGCACCAGCCAATTGGCATCATCACGGTTCGGGAAGTCCTCGCGGCTGTGACCACCACGGCTTTCGGTGCGCTTCTCGGCACTCACGGCAGTGACTTCCGCCAGATCGAGCAAGCAACCGAGTTCCCACGCTTCCATCACATCGGTATTATATTGGAAGCCGTTGTCATCCACGCTCAAGTCTGTTCGATAAGCGTGGCGCAGTTCGTGCAGTTCATCGACGGCTTCGGTCAATTCCTTCTCGATACGGAAAACGCCGACCTTGGTCATCATCATTTCCTGCATCTTCTTACGCAGGGTATAAGGCTTGGTCTTGCCTTTGCTGGCACGGATGCGCTTAAATTCGGCTTCGGCTCCAGCAGATGGATTGGCGGGCAGCGGGACGAAGTCGGCTGTCTTGACGTACTCGGCGATCTTCATGCCACCACGGCGACCGAACACCACCAAGTCGACCAGCGAGTTCGTACCCAAACGGTTCGCGCCATGTACGCTGACACAGGCACATTCGCCAGCGGCATACATACCGGGCAAGACTGTCCAGTTGGCATCGGTGACGACTTCGGCATCGATGTTAGTGGGGATACCACCCATCGCATAATGAGCAGTCGGTTGGATAGGCATCGGCTCGGTCAGCGGATCAACACCCACATACGTCCGGCACAGGTCGAGGGTTTCGGCCAGTGCGCGGGCAATATAAGCATCATCCACACGGCGGGTTTCACCGGCTTCTGCCAGATAGCGGTTGACGGTCGAGGGTCGCGCATCCAGATGAACATAGAACTTGCCACCGATACCATTACCGGCGCGCAGTTCAGTCATAATGGCGCGGCTGACGACATCACGGCTGGCGAGATCTTTAATCTTGGGTGCGTATTTTTCCATGAAGCGTTCGCCGTGACGGTTGACGAGGATACCGCCTTCACCACGAATACCTTCGGTGAGCAGTACGCCGAGACCATACAAACCGGTGGGATGGAATTGGTAAAACTCCATATCCTGCATCGGTATACCACGACGGTAGACCGCCGCTGCGCCATCGCCGGTCAAGCTGTGAGCATTGCTGGTGATCTGCCACACACGTCCCCAACCACCGGTTGCGAACATCGTAGCCTTGCCATGAAACACATGGAACTCGCCAGTTCCCAATTGGATGGCGACCACACCCACACAGTGACCTTGATTCATGATGACATCAACGACGTGGAATTCGTCGAAGAAGCGCACGTTGTTCTTGATACATTGCTGGTAAAGCGTCTGCAAAATCATGTGACCGGTACGGTCAGCGGCATGACACGCACGGCGAACCGGCTTCTCACCAAAGTTGCTGGTGTGACCACCAAAGCGCCGTTGGCTGATGCGTCCGTCCGGTGTGCGGTCAAAAGGCAAGCCCATGTGTTCCAGTTCGATAACCGCGTCAATCGCGTTTTCGGCCAGAATTTTAGCGGCGTTCTGGTCAGCCAGATAATCGCCACCTTTGACGGTGTCATAGGCGTGCCACAACGGTTTATCTTCGTCCAAGTTACCCAGTGCCGCGCCGATGCCACCCAACGCCGCACCGGTGTGGCTGCGCGTCGGATACAGCTTACTGACGACGGCGACGTTCGCGCCACCCTTGCTGGCGTACAGTGCGGCCATCAAACCTGCGCCGCCTGCGCCTACAATAATGGCATCAAATTGATGCGTCTGCATTCCAATAAACTCCTCACGTTAGCTTTTAGCGGTTCGCCATTGGCTTTTTAGCAAAACAAGCTGCTGATTACTAACCGCTAAAATGTTTAATTTCCTCTAAGAACCCCTACCCCAGCCCTCCCCCGTATACAGGGGAGGGAGTCAATTTCAATCCTTGATTGTTATTGATGCAGATTGGCCGCTGCTTGTGCCGCAATATCCAACGCACCCTGATTGATGGTGCTGAGCAGCGCCAAACATCCGAGCGTCAACAAAATCACCGCGCCAATGATGCACAGGTAGATGG
>JACDGI010000373.1 GCA_013821665.1 Anaerolineae bacterium | reverse complement strand
CCCTTCTACCCGTGGATCAGCTACATTTTCGAAACATTCTTCGATACTCGTTTTCAACTTGTCCGACATGAGGCTTCCCTTTTTGCCCCATTATCCCTTCTTCCTTATTTTGATGCGATTACCCTGCCTTCGACATTGACCTTGGTTGACGAATAAGGATCTTTTGTGCTAGGATGCTCGGCAAGCTATAGCAACACCTGAAGCGTCGGGAACGTGCTCATTCATCTATTGATAGATGAGCGACCTTTTCTGATCACAATGCGCTCCTTCTATTTTGATGAAGGGGCGCTTTTTATTTGTCATCAGAAGAGGGGAATAAAACGTGACGACGATTGCAGTCATCGCCGATATTCACGGCAACGTTTGGGCGCTGGATGCTGTCCTAGCCGACATCAAACATAGTGGCATCACCACCATCATCAACCTTGGCGATCATGTCTATGGCCCGATGGCTCCTGCTGCCACCCTCGAACGCATCATGCGTGAACCGATGATCAACATTTCGGGCAATGAAGATCGCTGCCTATTCCTCCCCGAAGATGAGGCCACCAACTTTTCCAGCTATCACTTCGTCCGGTCGCAGTTGACCGCCGATCAACTTGCATGGTTGGAAGCGCTGCCACCAACCACCATCGTCGGTGATATTTTTTGCTGTCATGGCACACCTGACTCGGATACAACTTATATGCTCGAAACCGTCACCGAGCATGGAGTTTCATTGAAGGCTGGTGAGCTAATTTATAGCTCGCTCAAAGGAATTGTTCAAAGTGTTGTTGTCTGCGGACACTCTCACATTCCTCGTACTACATGGTTGTGGGATAAAGGGCTGCTGGTCAACCCCGGCAGCGTGGGATGGCCCGCCTACAATGACAACACACCCTATCCTCATGCTATGGAAACAGGCAGTCCCCATGCCCGTTACGCCATTCTGGAAAAGAACGGATACGACTGGAAGGTTGAGCATATTGCTTTGAAATATGACTGGGCACAGGCCGCAGCCGTCTGTCGCCAAAATGGACGTGAAGATTGGGCACATTGGATAGAAACAGGAAGAGGCAAATAATGACCGACTCACTTTACCCGATACTCGATTTTGATCCGACGCTGGAAGCCATCATCGAACCCAGCAAAGTTATTAAGCCGATTGACATCCCCGAACGCTGTATCCTGTGCTTCTTTCAGGATGTTCTCGCCACGGTCTGCCGCGATGGTGGTCGCCGTGTGATTGCCCATCTCGGCAGTGAAATGGGTAAAAACCCGATTTACGAATTGGAACTCGATGGCGAACGCATTGCCGTGACACACCCCGGCGTGGGCGCACCCTTGGCTGCGGGCTTTCTTGAGGAACTCATCGCGCTGGGCTGTCGTAAGTTCATCGCTTGCGGAGGCGCAGGTGTCCTCAACAAAGAACTGACCGTCGGGCATGTGGTTGTGCCCACCAGCGCTATCCGTGATGAAGGCACATCCTACCACTACTTGCCACCGGAACAAGAAGCACTGCCGAGTGCAAAGGGTGTGGAAGCCATTAAGTCGGTGCTGGATAAACACGAGGTGCCGTATGTCCTCGGCAAAACATGGACGACCGATGGCCTCTACCGTGAAACACGCGGGCGTATGGAAAAACGCAAAGCGGCGGGCTGCCTGACCGTCGAGATGGAAGCCTCGGCATTCTTTGCAGTCGCCCAATTTCGTGGCATCGACTTCGCCCAAATCCTATATGGGGGTGATGACCTGAGCGGCGATTTGTGGGATCACCGTGATTGGCTGTCGCAAACCTCTACCCGCGAGAAACTGCTGTGGTTAGCTGCCGAAGCCGTGTTGAAGCTATGAGCGCATTTTAATTTTGAGGACTACAATAGGGTCTATCCAAAACCGATTGTAATCCATCAAATTTGAGGATCATCCGCCATGTCGATTGTGAATGCTGATTTGTTGCATAAAATCCCGCTGTTTGAACTGCTGGATGACGATGAAGTCAAGGTGCTTTCCGAACAGCTTGATCAGAAACAAGTCTACGCCGGACAGGTGGTTTTTAATCAGGGCGATCAGGGCGGCACCATGTACGTGGTTCAGTCCGGCAGGGTCGAAATCTTCCTGATGGATGACAACAAAGAACGCGTCGTCCTCAGTGTGGTCGAAAGCGGAGGCATCTTCGGGGAACTCTCGCTGCTGGATAATGATCCACGTTCAGCCGGAGCGAAAGCCCTTCAGGATTGCACCCTGTATGTCATCGACCGCCACGACTTGGAAATGCTCTTTCAGGCGCATCAACATGCCGCGCTGGATATTATGACCATGCTCAGCCGCCGCATCCGTGAGGCCGACACACTGGTGCGCCAGCGCGTGGTTGCCCGTAACGTCAACGAAGAAGCTGCGCCACCGCTCAACTTTGGTACACGGCTGGCTGACCTATTGACGATGGTGGCTGGTGACATTCGTTTCGCTTACTTCTGTTTCATCTGGTTTTTGATCTGGATTGTCCTCAACATTGATATTATCCCCGGTCTTAAATCATTTGACCCCTTTCCCTTCGGCCTCTTGACCATGATCGTGTCACTGCTGGCAATCTTCCTGTCGCTGTTCGTCCTCATCAGCCAGAACCGCCAGACCGAACGTGAAAAAGTCCGCAACGATATTGAATATGAAGTCAACGTCAAAGCCGAGGTTGAAATCCGCGACCTCCGTAACCAGATGGACAAGATGGAAGAACTGCTGGTGAACCACCTCAGCCGTCTTCATACCAATGTTGACCGTCTCCAACTCGAAACCGGCACGATAAAAGCCGTCAATGATGAAGAGCAGCAGTAGGCTTATCCGATGAGTGAGGCTTTGGATCGTCTGCGGGCGGCAGCCGTCGAACGCGATTGGAGTGTCCTCCAAGATACGTTAGCGGATGCTCTGGGCGAGGTTGAATATTTCGTTGGCCTAGAAATCGGGCTAAATCGTGCCCACGATCACCTAACCTTCTTTGAGCAGTATCATCCAGATGCCAGTTGGGCAGGTGCTTTACTGGTTTGGATGGCCTCTTATGGAGCGCCACCGGCTGACTTGCCAATGGATGCCGGACTGCCGCACGACAGCCCCGGTGCCAATAATTTCGTCACCGCCTTGGTGGAATTGGCGCGGAGTGCCGAACGCAAAACACCTTATATGAATCGCATCCGCTTTCTGGCAAACGCCATCGGTAATTTAATCGTGGCGGATCTGGCAGCTTATTGGTACAGCCACAATGACGATATGTGGGATTTCCAACAGGCGCACGGCAGCGAAATCGACGAGGAAACCGGCGAACCCATCAGCCAAACGATCTACACCTCGTTCTGGTTGGATGATGAGGTTGCAGCCCGTGACACTGCCGCATGGTTGACCATCGCTGACCAGATTGCGCGCAAAATGAGGGATAAACCAATATGATGCAGCTTGGTATTCTATTTCTCGTTATGTTTATCGCTGCCTTTTTCATCGTGTTCCGCTACATCATGTCCCTGCGCGATCCGGTGGCTATCCAACCATTCAACCCTGCCACAATCGATTGGGACGCTATTGGTGATGACATCATCCAAGATGAACTCGCGAAGGGCAATAAAATCGCTGCGATCAAACACTACCGTCTACTGACCGGACAGGGACTTAAAGAAGCCAAAAATGCCATTGATTACGTCCTGCATCATCCCGACGAGCATGGTAAAAAGAAGAAAGCCGCCTACGACGCACAGGATGCAGGTATCCGTGACCTCATCGAAGCGGGTCGCCTCGATGAAGCCGTCGAAATTTACCAGAAATTTGCGGGTGTGGATGCTTATACCGCCCGTGATGCCGTAGACGAAATCGCACGCGACATCCACCTGAACGATCAGACCGCTTCGCGAACCACCTTCGAGGTTCCGCCTATCGACAAAACCAGCCAAAACTAAATCCCGATGCTGCTCATCATCGCCACCGCTGCCATCGCTTTTATCACCACCAACATTGATGACATTCTGCTGTTGATGATTTTCTTCGGGCAGGTCAATGCCAGCTTCCGCAAGCGCCATATCGTCGTGGGACATTATCTGGGCTTCGGCCTGATCGTATTGATTAGTTTGCTGGGTTTCGCCGGAACAACTATCCTGCCGCCGAACTTGATCCGGTTCTTGGGACTTATTCCCATTGCCCTCGGCCTCTATCAACTCTTCCGCAAACACAAAGACGATGACGACGACGAAACGCCAAACGTTACTCAAGTTCAACCCAATCGCGGCTTCATCGGCAGCTTACTCAGCGTCCATACCCTCAGCGTCGCCGGAGTCACCCTTGCCAACGGTGCCGATAACATCAGCGTTTATGTGCCTTTATTCGCTAACCACAGCTTACCCGATGTCCTATTGATTATCGTCATCTTCGGGCTGTTGGTCGGCGTTTGGCTTTATGCGGGTTATCGACTGGTCCGTTATCCCGCCGTTGCTCGCCTCTTGGATCGCTATGGCGAACGCCTCGTCCCTTATGTCTTTATCCTGCTCGGCCTCTACATTCTTCTTACGTGAGTTGACTGATTCACAAACTTCACTAATTGAATCGGTGTGAATGAGCCTGACAGCGGATTTGAGGGAGTGACATGCCGAATATTCGCAAAATTCTTCAGATTCTTCAATTTCACTGGTGTAGTTTTCAGTTGATAGTGAACAGTTTTCAGTCCAAAGCAGATGTCGGAAATGTCGTCATAGTCGTCAGTGCTGTCAATGTCGGTGATGGCAAAAGGCAATTGTGTGCCAGAATTGCTAAGCCGTTTGTGGCGGCGGCGGCGATGGCGGCGGCATCAGTGCCATAAAAGCAGGAAATGTTGCAGTTGTTGTTATTGTTGCAGTTGTGACAGCCGTCCCTCATCATGGTTTTGAGGGAGAAATGGGCTCTTTATGCACAAAATGCGGCAAAAGCAGCAAATGCGGCAAAAACACATCACGGATTTTGTGCCGATTGTGCGCGTTGGTCGGATGGCAGATGTTAAAGTGCGGCGGACGGGATGATGATGTTTTACATATTAGGACGGAGAAAGAACCCCCACCCTAACCCTCCCCCGCAAGCGATGGAGGGAACAAATCAGGGAAAATACTCCGTATTTAATTATCAAAGCACATTATCCCGTCCCTACGAAAATCATACAATAGACAGAGGAGGAATGGGTTACCTTTTGGAAGAACATTTTGTAACTCTTTTGAGGTGTTGGCACTAACCATTTTGAGGGAGGGGTATTGTTAAATAGGTTGGTGGCTGGTTGGGTTTCGGTAGAGCAGGTTTGAAAATTCAAATGTAGGGCATAATAAAATGGGGTGGTTTTTGTCGCTGAGGGCTAAAGCCGCACAGCTACCCACCAGACAAGTCCACTAAAGGGACTAAAAGAATGAGCACAAAATGTATTTGAGCATGTAACCACAAAATCACCAACTCCACCTACAAAGGCGACCCCACCCTAACCCTCCCCATAGTAACAGGGAGGGAACAAAACCGTGACAACAACAGCAATATAATCAGCGAAGACGAACGGAGTAATGGGGATTAGATATGAATTTTTTCAACCCAGCTTTACAAACGACAATAAGTTTTTGTGGGATTCCCATTATTTTTATTTCTTTCCTGATTACTTTAATGTTGCTACTCTTACGCCGAAGCCGGAACAAAAATCTTGGCATATCAACTTGGGTAGTATATTTTATTGTTGTACTCTTAATATGCTTTATTGTGACCCTGTTAGGAACTTGGCTTTTCTTGATTGTTGGTACTGAAAGTTACTGAATCGACTGACGACTACCTACCCTCGCAGCAGAACATCACCCAATTTGGCGATGCCCGACACCAACCAGATCGGCATCTTCTGCCGCATCCCCCATTCCGCCAAATGTTCGCGCACCGGCAGCGGGATCAACTTCAGTGCCTTGTTGATGTTGTAGTCAGCGAGGCTCGGCGCGTCCGGTCGGTTAAATACTTTTGTGCCCAAATAAGGGTCGAACTTCCACGGATAACCCTCTGGTCGCGGTGACGGTTGGAAGGGATGCTTGTAGGCGTTTTCTGATAACACCTGACCGTTGGCATCAATCAGCGACAACTCCACCCGCGCACAATCGTTTGGCACGACATTCCATCCGGTATCGCAGACTTTTTGCACCGAGTTGGCTTCGACATCAAACGACTGTTTATCATCCAGCAGGATTTGACCATTGGCATCCCGCACCGTCCAACGCACTACCGCTTTGGGATAGGCTTGCATGGTATCGTTGAAAATCCATAATGATGCTGGCCGTTTACCGTTGTGTTCCAGCGCCACATGCAGCGGTTGGGATGCCCGTTGCAGCGCCCCATAACCCCCTTTAGCATTGCGGTTAGAGTCCAGCACGCCGCATCCGACCTGCGGGATCATATCCGTCAGCCAGAAGTGGATGTAACCGGTGCAGCATTCCGCCCGCAGCCGTCGCAAATATTCCACCTGATATTGGATCAACTCACCCTGATAATCCCACAGGTCATCAATCTGGTTTTCGAGGTGCTTGAGCCGTTCCCACAAATCAGGATATTGTTTGAGCGTGGATAAAGCCGCCGGAGCCTCGAACCCGAACTCGGTATTCAGGCGGAAAGCGTGTTCCGCGATGTCGGTATAATCGGCTGTCCAGATCGAGCCGTAATAGGAATGGACATCACCGCCGCGCTGCCAATCTTCCTCGATCTGCCCCGAACAGATGAACACCGGACGCGTCGGGTCTTGCTGGCAAGCATCGCTGTACAAGGCCGGATCAGGATGCTGCTCCAAATTCTGGCGGCGTGTGAAAACCATCGTTGGCTCGTTGTGGCACACCCACGTCATAATCGAGGGATGGTTGCCCAACAAATCAATCATCTCGCGTTGAAGGGCCAGCGCACGCCGCTCAAACTCAACCGCGTAACTCTGTGTCCAATTCAGTTCGAAATCTTGCCACACCAACATCCCCACGCGGTCGCATAGCGCATAAAGCTCCGGCGGTGAAACATGCACATGTACCCGCAGCAAATTGAGGTTGGCCTGTCTCGCAAAATTAACATCGCGTTCGAACTTTTCCGGCGTACATTGTGACAGATATAACTCTGGGATATACGACGAACCGCGCAGGAAAATCGGACGCTCATTGAGGTAGTAGGTGAAGCGTTCGGGTGAGCGTTCCAAGCGCACGGTACGGATACCAAAGGTTTCGGTGTGGTTGGTTATAGACGTGTCGCTCTCGTCGCACACCGTACAGGCCAATTGATACAAATTCGGCGCACCGTGATCCCATGACCACCACAATTGGGGATCAGGAACGCTCAGCCGATGCTCGATAATCTGCGTTCCCGCTTGCAACTGGATTGGACTGCGTAAAGTAACCCCTTGGCCCTTGTGATTGTCGGCTTTGACCACCAAATCCAAGCTGCCATGAAAGACCTCGTCGGTGGCATTCGTAACCGTCATTTTCAGGTCGATTTGCCCGTTGAGTTGGGTGCGAATACGAACCTGATCCACGCTGATACCGTCGTCTAAAAGGAGGCTCACCGGTCGCCAGATGCCAATCGGGTTTACGTCCGGCGGGATGACACCTTCACCATGTTCATACAAGCCTTTGACCAGCCCGCGTATGACATGGTCAATCGGATAGCTGCCCTTTGGATTGGGTTTATCCCACGGTGATGTGACGCGCACAACCAGCGTATTCGGTTCGCTCTGGTGGACAAAACGGCTGACATCCAACTCGAACGGCGCAAAGTTCCCTTCATGCTGCCCGACAAATTGGTCATTTACCCATACCGAGGCGTAATAATCCACAGCCTCGAAGTGCAGACGGACGCGCTTGTGAGGCACATCCGGTACGGTAAAAGTGCGCTTATATACCCACGCGCTCTTGTTGATTTCCCGGAGATGATCACCCCAATAA
>JACDGI010000372.1 GCA_013821665.1 Anaerolineae bacterium | reverse complement strand
GCCTTCTGGCAGCATCAGAATGCCTTTTATACCTGCATTTTCGATCTGACCACTCGCGTCAATGTGGTCGAGCAAGATGCCATCCGGCTTCAAATAAGGATCAAGACTAGCCGGAACGGGCATTTCCTGATTTTTGCCCAAATCATAGGCTTTGCTAAATGCAACCTGCCCTTTGATATTGACAAAGAGCATGACGTTGAGACCGTAGGTTTGGAAGATGCCGTCGTGGGTATTGCCATCGCGATAGTTGGCATTCAAATCATCGACAAAATTGTAGGTGTCTGTCCAGTTCGCCCAATCTTGATTGGTCGAATAGATGACTCCCATTTCATCATCGAGTCCGTTAATAGCCCGGTCAACATTTCGGTCGACGGTGGTTTCTTCTAAGTGAAGAAAACCATTGAGAGTGATAACTTGGGAAAAGACATATATCACTCCAATCAGGCAGATGAGGGTCGCTCCAATAATGAGGAACGTTTTTCGCCGGAGCGACATAATAAATAAGCCTCCACAAAATATGGGTATGTCTTAGGTGAAAGAACATAAATCGAACAGTGTGATTAATCTAACTATTGCAGCGTGATTTGCTCCTGTCATAGAGATATTTTGTGAATTTTTCGTAAATAAAGTCTTGGAAGATAATGATTACTCTAATTTAAAATTATATCTTCACAAATAATTCACGGATTCTTCGACTATTTATTAGTATATAGCCGCAATAATTACAATAGCGTTAACCATTTAAACACGAAAATGATGGTATTAATTGTTTAACGATCATATTGTCATCTCGGCTTGTCGCTAACACGGAGCATATAGTGAAAATTACGATTACTACTGGAACAGGCGAAGGCCCTACGCCACTAGCCGCCTTTGATCAAGCGCTGTTGGATGCAGGTGTTGCCAACTATAACCTGATCTACTTATCGTCGATCATTCCTCCAAATTCGGTTATTGAACGCGCACACTACATGACACCGCCTGATGAATATGGTCATCGCCTGTATCTGGTGATGGCCTGTCAGCGTGTGGAGGAACCGGGCACATCAGCTTGGGCAGGGATCGGTTGGACGCAAGAGAGCACATCCGGTAAAGGTCTTTTTGTTGAACTGCATGGCAGCAGCCAAGGTGAAGTTGAGCAGGCCATTGACCAGACGTTAACGTCGATGATCGCCAGCCGACCATCCCCCTATGGGCCAATACAATGTGAGGTTGTTGGCAAAGCTTGCAAGGACAAACCTGTGTGCGCCTTAGTGTTGGCTGTATATAAAAGTGAAGGTTGGGATGATTGATCTAAGCGTTACCAGAGACTGGTCGATATTCAACGCACAGGCTTATTTGCAGGAATATTATGCGGATATTGGGGCAGAAAATCTAGCTATTTTGGATTTTCTGGTGCGCACCCTGCGCGATGTGTCGCCCGAATCAGTCCTATTGGATTTTGGCGGCGGCCCAACGCTATATAGCTTGATTGCCAGCGCGAACCACGCTCGTGAAATTCATTTCTGCGACTATTTGGATAGCAACCTTGAGCAAGTTCAGATGTGGCTGGAAGGGCATCCTCAAGCTTTCGACTGGACAGCCTTTATTGAAACCACTTTGATATTGGAAGAAGCTGATTGTTCAAAATCGAGCATTGTTCTAAGAGAAAATGAAATACGCCAGCGTGTGACTCGTATCCTACATGGTGATGCCAATTTATCACGACCCATTCAAACCGATGTGTCCGGTTATGACGTTTTGGTGAGTAATTTTTGTGCCGAGTCCGCCACCGAAGACATCGAACAATGGCGCAAGTTTGTTCGCAACATCACGTCGTTGATTAAACCCGGTGGCAAACTCATCATGTCAACCCTCAAAGGCGCGACCTCCTATGGGGTTGGCAATGACGTATTTCCGGCAGTCAATATAATGGAAGCTGACCTCAATGATCTTTTGATTAACCTTGGCTTCGACCGTACCACTATCGAAATTGACAGCGTTCCAGCCGACCGACCGAGCCGTCACTATCAGGGCTTGATATTTGTAACAGCCATCAAAGCGGCATAGCGTATCAAAAAGGATACTTACGATTTATGGAACAAATCGGTTCTTATGCTGTTATTGTCATACTGACTATTCTGTCGGGTATTGGTGACGCGCAAGGCTTTTTACACGCAGCACGTATGTGGCAAAGCGGTAAGCTGATCTGGGTCGAAATGGGCCTTTCAGCTTTAGGATTTGCCATCGGCATTGCCCTTTATTGGCTGGCGCTGCGGAGCATGAATACCGTTGGCATCACCTCACCAGAGATCCAGACCGTAACGTGGTTCGCTGTGACGCTTATCAGTGTGGCCTTAGTGAGCGGCAGTTTCCTCAAGTGGACGTTGCTTGACCAAGCGGTTGCGGTGATCGTCCTTTTCGGCATTAGCTGGCTGATATTCCGTACCAACGGTTAGCCAATCAGCTCCGACACCGCAGTAAAGAATCAACTTCACACAAGCTAACAAACACCTTTTAGCGATTGCTGCTGGCCCCTTGCTCCCGTAGCTTAATGAAAATGGCGCGTCCCGCTTCTTGTGCCGCTTTCCGCACTTCCGTATCGGGATCTTTTTCAACCAGCGTTCGCAGCGCACTCAGCGCGTCTTCGTCCACCATCAGTGCCAGTTCGGCAATCGACTTCAAGCGGACATCGCGGCTTTTATCCTGTAAGCGCGAAATATGGTAAGCAACTATTCGTTTGTTGGATGTAGTCATCACGCACCCCTTTTAACCATCCAAAGTCTGCTATGCTGCAAGTTGAATGAATAAGGTTATTATCCTGCTATTATAGCAAGATTTCGATTTTAATGACGAAGTTTGCAGGTAATCATTTCACCCGTTAACATTGCTCCTGTATATTGGCTATCAATTTGGAGACTAATTGATGCAAATCCGCCAAATAGAGCAACCGATAACCAGTAACACCTTTACCCTATCGGATGCACCGGATCGGCTTGGCTGGTTGGTTCCGACTGACCCTTATCAATCGCGCACGGCTCTCCTTGCTCAATATCAGGCGCAGGGCTATTTGTGGCTTAAAGGCATTCTCAAACGCGATAATGTGCTGGATTTTCGCCGCCGTTTTTTCGAAGCCTTTGCCGACACAGGCTTGTTAGTCGAAGGCACAGCGCCAGTTGAGGGATTGTATTCCGGTGGTGGCAAAGGCCGTGTTTCAAAAATCCTCGGTGAGATTGTCCAATGGGCCTCATACGAAGCCTTTTGTCTTGCGCCCGAAATTTGGCAGTTTTACGAAAATTTATTGGTTGGGCCAGTCTATTTGCATAAACGTAAACTGATTCGCGCCACCACGCCGGATGATAGTTGTACTGGCGCACACTACGATCTAACATATCTCCGCGCCGGAACAGATCGCATCTGCACCAGTTGGATTCCTATTGGTGATGTGCCAATCGAAATGGGTGGGCTTATTTATTTAGAAGGCTCAGATGCGTTAGGTCGCCAGCTTGAGGCCGAATTTAGTGCTAAAAATGCCCAAATGCCGCCTGAAGAACGCATCAACGCTTACAACAAAAATATGAGCGAAACCGGTTGGTTGACCAAAGATTTACCTTTGCTTGCCAATCGTCTGAACAGTCGCTGGTTGATGGCTGACTACGAAGCGGGTGATATGGTCATCCATAGTCCTTATATGATCCATGCCTCGACCACCAACACGCGCATGACCATGCGGCTTTCAACCGATATTCGTTACCAGTTAGTACGTGATGAAATTGATCCCCGCTGGACGGCTAATTGGTCGCCAGATGATAAACTTTAATTCTTGGAGGAATAAGGAATGCTGATTTCAGTTGTTCACATCCACGTCAAATCAGATGTACTCGTTGCGTTTATTGAAGCGACTAAAGAGAATGCGCTTTACAGTCGCCTCGAAACAGGTGTTGCCCGTTTTGACTTTCTCCAACAAATCGATGATCCAACCCGCTTTACTCTGGTCGAAGTCTTCCGCAACGAAGAAGCGCCCGCCAAACACCGCGAAACCGCTCATTTCCTCAAATGGCGTGATGCCGTCACCGATATGATGGTCGAACCGCGCACGAATGCTCGCCATATCAATATTTCGCCTGATGACTCAGCGTGGGGGTAATTCCGATGCGCTTTGATTTTATAACAGCAGCCAAATTTTTTTTTGGGGCAGGGTCACTTAAGGAATTGGGTGGCTTGGTCGCGCCCTTTGGTAAACGAGCCTTAGTGGTCACGGGTAGTAACCCTGATCGCGCGGCGGTCGTGACTGATTTACTCAAAGCCCAAAACATCGAGGTCGTCGTTTTTCCAACCAAAGGCGAACCAAGTGTTCAAACAGCGCGTGATGGTGTCCGTGCCGCAGCCGACTCAGGCTCGGAAATGGTGATTGGTTTTGGTGGTGGCAGCGCCTTGGACACGGCTAAAGCCATTGCCGCCCTCATGACCAACCCCGGTGATCCACTCGATTACCTCGAAGTCATTGGTCGTGGACAGCCCATCAAAAACGCGTCGGCACCCTTCATCGCCATCCCGACAACTGCCGGAACAGGCTCCGAAGTCACCAGTAACGCGGTTCTGGCTTCACCCGAACATCAGGTGAAGGTTAGCCTACGCAGTCCTTTGATGCTGGCACGTATTGCCTTGGTTGACTCATTACTAACACACTCCTCACCTCTGGATGTTACTGCTCAAAGCGGCCTCGATGCGCTGACTCAGGTAATTGAACCGTTCACCTCGAACAAAGCCAATCCGTTGACGGATGCTATTTGTAAAGAAGCGATTCAACGTGCCGCCAACTCGCTTCAGAGGGCTTATGAAAAACCCGACGATGCTGCCGCCCGTGAAGATATGGCCTTCGTCAGTTTGTCCGGTGGCTTAGCCCTCGCGAATGCCAAGCTCGGTGCGGTACATGGATTTGCAGGGCCATTCGGCGGCATGTTTGATGCACCGCATGGTGGCATTTGCGCCCGTTTGCTGCCCTTCGTCATGGATATGAATGTTCGTGCTTTGCGTCAGCGCCAGCCAGAAGCCGATTATCTACGTCGTTACGAGCAGGTTGCCCGTTTGCTCACCGGTGACGAACGAGCAACGGCTGAAGACGGTGTGAAATGGGTGTATCGTCTGACGCAAACCTTGAACATTCCCGGCCTCGCTACCTATGGAATGACTGATGCTGATTTACCCGCTTTAATCGAGAAATCTGCGGTTGCCAGTTCGATGCAGGGCAACCCCATCAAGTTAACGGCTGATGAAATGCGTGACATCCTCACCGCTGCCGCTTGATAAGGTGATGAGAGATAGTTGAAGCCCTTGTGAAGCGGGCTTATAATCGGTTAGTCAAATGAGCATATTTTGCTGCTTGAAGTAGAACCTGAAAGCAGTTGAAAGGTTTAGTATGGAAATCTTTGGCGTAGGTGGGGCGGAAGTAGTCGCAATTCTGATTATTATGCTCATCGTTGCCGGGCCAAAGCGTATGATTCAATGGGCCTATGTGTTAGGCCAATATACGACTAAGGCCCGCGCCATGTGGGCAGAGACAATGGGCTATGTTCAGAAAGAATTGAACGAAGCAGGTATGGACATTGAACTGCCCAAAGATATTCCTACTCGCGCCAGCCTCAACAGTGAAATCAGCAAGCAGGTTCAGAAAGCCGTTGCCCCCATTAGCAAGCCACTTCAGGATACCCTCGACGCAGCAAAGAGCGAAGTTCAGCAGCTCAAGACCGATGCCACCATTACCGATAGTAGTGCTGTGAAAACGGGTTCTACAGCCTCCACCAATGGCAAATCAGATTTAGGAACATGGTCGGGCGGCGCTAAGACCGAATAATCCTCGTTTGCTCCCTATGAAACAGTGCCCGCAACGTTCTCGCGGATCAGTGCTGCGATTTGTCGTGCCCGTGCTGGAGCGTCGCCGATATGTGCTTCTGCTTGTAAGAGTTCTTTAACCCGTTCTGGTGCGACCAATTGCCTAATCTGTTTGTCAGCGCTGAGGCTGTCTGCCAGTGGATTATCTTGTCCTTTACGAATCGCTTCCCACGCTTTTAGACTATGTTCGCGAATAATCTCATGCAAATCTTGACGATTGCCTCCGTTGCGTGCCGCTTCCATCAACAGACGTTCGGTCGCCGCAAACACGCCATAGGTATCCAAATTCCGTTGGATGCCCTCTGAATCAATGCGTAATCCAGCCACCAGTTTGGTCGCACGCATCAGCAACTCCTCGGCGGTCAAAAAGGCTTCCGGCAAAAATATCCGTCGGTTCGCTGAGTCATCTAAAGTTCGCTCCAATAAATTGTGCGCCGCATTATCCCACGCCACACGGGGCAGGGCAGCCAGATAACGTGCCAGACTATCCAAATTTTCTGCATTAATCGGATTGCGTTTGAAGGGCATGGCGGACGATCCCACTTGTGACGCGCCGAAAGGTTCTGCCCATTCGCCAAACGGCGGTGATTGCAATATACGCATATCAAACGCCATCCGGTAAATCGTCATGGCGAATCCCGCCAGCGTATTGATGACATCCCAATCTTGTCGGCGTGGATAGGTTTGCGTGGCAATTGTGAACGACCCCAACTCCAGCTTATCCATGATTTGCGCTTCCATTTGTGCTGGTGTCATGCCCGTGCCGGAAAGTAGTTCGCTGTAGGACGCACCCGTTCCCACTGCCCCCTTGAAGCCTTTACCACGAATATTGGTCAGTCCTTGTTGCAAGGCTGCAAAATCGGTTAATAAATCCTGTGCGTAACTGGCTAGTCGATAGCCAACCGTAGTCGGCTCGGCAGGTTGCAGATGTGTGAATGCCATGCACACATGGTCAGCTTCGCGCTCAATCAATGTAGCCAATTCCGTCAGAAGTTTTTGCGTATAGTCAACAAGCAATACCATACTTTCACGTAGTCGCAGCGCTTCGGCATTATCCTCAATATCCATGCTGGTTGCGCCCAGATGGATGATGCCGCCACCAATGGTGCTTTGCTCGGCGTAAGTACGAATTTCCGCCATCAAATCATGGTGAATCTGCGACTCGATTTCGTGTGCCCGATCCAAATCGATGTTATTTTGGTTGGCTTCTAAGTCCTTGACTTGTGCCGCCGTGACCAAACCTGCCGCTTGCTGCGCCTCGGCCAGAGCCACCCAGATTCGCCGCCAGAGTTTACGTTTATGGGATTCTGACCAAATACTGCGCATGGCATCCGAACCGTAACGCCATGTGAACGGGCTGAGAAATGTGTCATGTGTAAAACTGTTGGGCATGGATGCTGTCCTGTTATGTGAATAAACGTATCTTAACATCCCTCACAACGGCTGACCAGATAAATACTTATTTCGGGTGATGTAATCAATTGCTGCTTGAATTTTATTTTTAGGTTATGATCTGCCAGAATTTGACCATAAGACTAATCACAGGCTGCTCATGAATCCCATCGAAAAATATAACACCCGTGTTGATCAATCCCATTCACTCCTTTGTGTCGGTCTTGATAGTGACATCAAGTACATTCCGCGCCAATTCCGGGATGATCCTTTCCCGCAGTTTGCCTTTAACCGTTGGGTCATCGAAGAAACCCATCACTATGTCAGCGCTTATAAGCCAAACATGGCCTATTATGAAGCCCGCGGTGATCGTGGCCTTGCTGAGCTGAAAATGACGATTGATTATCTACAGGAACGCCATCCGCAGATTTTAACCATTTGTGATGCTAAACGTGCCGATATTGGTACCATAAACGCCGCTTATATCGAGTCCATATTTGATTGGCTGGGCTTCGACGCGGTGACACTACACCCCTATCTCGGTAAGCAAGCCATACAACCGTTCTTAGATCGTGCCGACAAAGCTTCGGTCATTATTTGCCGCACGTCCGCCCCCGGCAGCAATGACATTCAGGATGTTAAAGTGGATGGCCGCCCCCTCTGGCAATATTTG
>JACDGI010000371.1 GCA_013821665.1 Anaerolineae bacterium | reverse complement strand
CCCTTGTAGTTGTTCAATGCTTAACCGCTCGTTGGTTTCTTTCATACCCATGACTCTAGCTTGTTTTTATCTTTTTCGGTACTTTTTCCCTACCTGAGCAGTTACTATTTAATGACTAAAGCGGATCAACTCCATAAACGATCATGTGAAAGCTCGGCATCCCACTCGGTCGATGGCTCAAAGAAACCACCTGACCGTCTGTCATCCATGCGTTCACGAAAGGCCGCTTCATGTACCGCGTCGAAGCCTAAACCGGGCGATTCTGGCACGGCAGCATAGCCATCCTTAATAAAAGGTTTGCTTCCACTATCAACAAGATCATCCCACCAGCTTAAATCTACCGAGTGATTTTCGAGTACGTAGAAGTTCTCGGTAGCAGCAGCACAATGAATGTTGGCAAGGAATGAAATCGGTGAGCCAGCGAAGTGCATCGCCATCGATACACCGTGTTCTTGTGCGAGATCACCAATTTTCTTGGTTTCCATGAGTCCACCAGCAGTAGCAAGATCAGGATGTATAACCGAGACACCGCGCTTTTCGAGGAGTGGTCGGAATCCTTCTTTGAGGTAAATATCTTCGCCGGTGCAAATGGGCGTATTTACCGACTGTGCTAGGCGTACATATTGATCGGTAAACTGCCACGGAATCATATCTTCGTACCAAGCCAGAGTAAACTGATCGAGAGCCTGACCTAAACGAATGCAGGACTCAAGATTGATATGCCCAAAATGATCAACGGCCAGCGGCACTTGATAGCCAATTACAGCACGCACTTGACGTACATATTCGACCAAAAACTCTATACCTGAGGGCGTGATTTGAATTCCTGTAAACGGATGCATAACATCGGTCGTATTTAACATGTCCGGTGGGCCACTGAGGGCACCGGGAACATCTAAAAGTAGGCCAATACCGATGTCCATTTTTAGGAACTTGAAACCGCGTTCCATACGGCGCTTTAGGCGTTCGCCCATTTGTTGACCATCAGGTACTGAATCGGTGTCACAATAACACAAGACCTTGTCGCGGAACTTGCCGCCGAGTAGCTGATAGGCTGGAACACCATAGGCTTTTCCAGCGAGGTCGAACAGCGCCATTTCAATACCGGATACACCACCGCCCTGCCGTGCGTGATAGCCAAACTGTTTGAGCTTACGGAATATCAGATCAATGTTACACGGATTCTGACCGATGATACGGTTCTTTAACATCATAGCGTAGGTCGGGCTTGCCCAGTCGCGAACCTCGCCGTAGCCGCTGATACCTTGATTGGTATCGAGGCGAATGATGCTACAGTCCATCGGTAAACCGCGCAGGTTACAGATACGCATGTCTGTGATTTTGAGTTCGGATGGTTTTGAATGCGTATTAATATTTGACTCTAAGGTGTGTTCGTCTGTCATCATTATTCCCCTATTTATTTGGCAACGAGGCCTGATTATCTGCTTTGATTTGGTAAGGCTAAATCAGCACATCAATCTCTTTTAGTAGATTAATGTAACTCGGAAAGGTGTTGCTGTCGCGACATTTGACGAAGGCTAATCGAGAATCAACTCAATTGCAGTAGGATAGGGGGATATTTTTCGAGGCATAAAGAATGTTGTAACTGAATTTATACTCTCTAAGGTCGCAAATTGCATATTTTCCGCTGAAATGGCAGGCGGATGTGAGGGATTTTTCCGCTGAATTGACATTTTGTGTCGGCGAGAGGCTAGCTAGATGCCACCGAAATGACACAAATACCGCGAGAGGTTCTGCTGTTGCCGCCGCGTGCATATTAGTTATAAGAAGCAAGTTTGAAGTCACAAGTTCCGGATCAATTGGCGGCAATGGCGGCGGCGGCAGCCCACTGCCATTCGGTGTTGCGACCACTTGCATGTTGAGACTCAAAACGTTCCATCTATAGATCGAAATAGGTTTGCTTTCTTTTCTATTTTAGAACAAAAGTTCATTCCTGTCAATTGAGTTTGGTTCGAGTTTCCAAACCTAAAAAACTACGCTATCAGGAGGAAAGTCGATGACATAGAGCAATCAAACATGTATATTGAACAGTTCTGGAGATGGCATTAGTCTCCAGCAGCAGTTTGAAGATGCGCTTGAGCAGGCTTGATGGTAGCAGGAGAGAAATGTCGCCGTTGATAGACCAAAGCAACTATCACACCGAGCAAGCATAGGGATGCACACGTCAAAATAGCTGCGGGTACCCCTAAATGTTCCGACATCAAACCAATCAGGAATGCGCCAATCGGGGTACTGCCCATCACGAGCAAGACGCTTAAACTCAGAACACGTCCACGCAGTTCATCAGGCACAAGCAGTTGCAGCATGGAATTGGCAGTTGTCATGAAGACAATTCCGGCGGCTCCTAACATGGCTAGGATTGCAGCAGATATTCCGAAAATGGGTGTTACAGCAGTCAAGCCCAGCAAAATACTGAATGCCCCTGCCCCGATGAGTACATATCGCAGCCGTAACTTCGTGACGTAAGCCGTGCCAATCGCGGCAATCAGCGATCCTAATCCTAAGAAAGATGATAGTGCGCCAAAGCCGTCAGCACCTACCTTCAATACGTAATTGGCGATTAGCGGCAGCAAAATCGTGAAGTTGTAGCCGAAAGTGCCGATTGCAGCGAGGACAATGATAATGACCAGCACCTGTGGCGTGTTCCATGTGTATACCAATCCTTCTTTCAACTGCGCCCAGACAGACCCACGAATGGTCATTACAACCTTGAACAAGTCTGCTTCTCTCATCAAATAGAGAGCATACATAACCGGCACAAAACTTATGGCATTGAGATATAACGCGGGGGCAATACCAATTTGGGAAATCACCAGACCTGCTACCGCTGGCCCGATAATGCGAGCACCATTAAAGGTCATTGAATTGAGCGCAACCGCATTGACCAACTGGTCGCGTCCAACCATCTCGGCAACAAAAGCTTGCCGGACCGGTGTATCAATCGCCGTGACAATCCCTTGAAATATAGCGAGCAAATAAAGATGCCATAGTTGGATTGTGCCGGTCCCAACTAGAATGCCAAAGGCTGAAGCTTGTATGAGAAGTAACGTTTGCGTGGCAATCAGCGTTCGGCGTTTGGGCAAATGGTCGGCTAAAACCCCGCCATATAATGAAAGAAGCATTACAGGTAAGAATTGGAGTGTCGTAACAAGACCCAATGCCAACGGTGAATCACTCAGTTGAAGTACAAGCCATGCTTGTGCCGTGGTTTGCATCCATGTTCCGGTCAGGGAAATAACCTGCCCGATAATGAAAAGTCGGAAATTACGCACCTTAAGCGACTGAAAACCACTCATAATGGCTTGCTTGGAGAAGCGGCGACCGCCTTTACTCTCGTTACTGATGCTGACCGTTTGTTTTTGAAGATTGGCGCTCATATCGACCTGTGTGGGAACTATCATCTTTCGGTTATGGTTATCGAGAGATTATGCGTGTATTTATATTCATTAGACGCGAAATGCTCAGGTAGCCTTACTATCAAGCTACTTGAGCAATGTTCTATGGTCAATCGAACCAAATAGCACCAATTTTAAACGGGGTTTAAATCAAGCTTAATTGAGTTCTCGGTGTAGAGGCTTGAGAAATAACTTGATTGGCAATATATGAATGGTTTTATGAAGAAAAGCAAACCAGAAAAACAAAAGAGCCGATACTTCTGTATCGGCTCTTTTTGGTACGGGAGTGACGGGATTCGAACCCGCGATCTTTGCCTTGACAGGGCAATATGCTAAACCGCTGCACCACACCCCCTAATATGAGATGGAGTATAGCAGTCGCATGAGGGAGTGTCAATACAAAGTTGTGATCATTTGCTCAATTTGCAGCCTGTTGAAGCGCCGCCCAAAGTTGATCCTCTATTTCAATCGAACCTGCTTGCATAACAGAGTCCATAAAGCGGTCGCCTCTCTCACCCGGCACGAGTATTTCGTATACGCCCGGAAGTTTCTGTGCATCTTTTAAGCGTTGAACAAGACTTGATGTGCGCTCAGCGAATGTGTCACCGTCAACCAGAAGTTCAGGGTCAATCACCAGCAGCAAATTACCCCAATCCGACTTGTGTCCTTTTCCATCAGGAGTCGTTGAGACCAGAGGATGCGTCAGAACTTCAACCAACAACGCCAACGCTGCGCCCTTATAGCCACCAAAAGCACGAATTGCTCCACCCAACGCTGCCGCTGGATCAGTCGTGATTTCGCCTTTGTTGTCATAGGCTACCCCTTCGGGGATGGATCGACCTGCTGTTTTGGCCTCTACGATACCAAAGCGTGCAATAGAGGCAGTCGCCATATCGAAAACGATGGGCTTACCGGTGGTCGGAATACCAAATGCCAACGGATTGGTTCCAAAAATCGGCTGATATGAGCCATGCATTGCCATATATTCACCGGAGCCAGAGAACACCAACCCGATATAACCGGCCTGCGCAATCTGGCTGGCATAATAACCAATCGCCCCTGTTGAACTATTCGTATTATTGGTGCCGACTATTCCAATACCATGTTCACCTGCCTTTTGAATAGCAAGTTTCATCGCGTAGGTTACCACCACCATGCCCGAATTTCTGCCGCCATCCAACAATGCGGACAGCTTTGTATCGCGTTGAGTTGTAATTGGCTTACAAGCTTTATCGCGTGGCATCCCTGCCCCAATCAACTTCACGATACCTTGATTGTTACCACGCAGTTGAGCATACATAATGACGTTCAGTATTGTCTCGCATTCGTCCGGCGGATAACCGCTTCGAGCCAATACTTGTAAAGTGACACGCTTTAATTCATCGACTTGAACCTTCATCACTTTACTCGCCTTCCACATATTTAACGGGCAAAATCTGACAATTGGCAACCAGCAACAGGTGTTCCCATATCTTGCAACTGATTAATATCGACCCAGCATTCGCGCATAGCTTCTTTGCCATCCAAAACGCTTACCGATATAGCTGAACGATATTCTTGACCGGGTTCTAACATCATTAATCGTTGATTGCGTCGCGCCGCATTTTGGCCTTCAGGGAGACAATTACCCGGTTCAATACCACTCACGTAGATACCTTGCCGCGTGTTTTTCCATTGGCTGAAGTAGGGCAGACTCGCGCTGTCCCAATCCAGTGTGACAGCAAGATCTTCGTTGCCTAACATAACCTTTGTAAAGCCATTTGATTTTGCTTTTAAATGATGGAAAAATACTTGTTCAGCATATTGTGACGATGCACCGTTATATTCCCACCAAAGATTATGCCCCACCTTTGCGGCTGAGTCACGCGGAAATACACCGGCATTAGGGGTGTGCAACCGAGTCCCTTGTCGTACCAATGGATACCCAACATTGAAATGATATAGCAGCATCAACGGCACAGGTTGGTCGCCGCGATTAGTCACCGTGTCCCAAATGGTGATTGTGGGATGCCCTAGCTCTAATCCATAGGAGCGGCGCAAAACCAATTGCTCACCAAATAACTGAGACTCAGTGACTTCAGCATTCAGCCACACACTATAATCAGCATTTCCGTACCAGTGACGGTCAGTACTCAGTTCTCCGGCTTTTAAGCGACTGTAGCGCCCATGAATTTCACGCTGCTCACCAGAAATATCATCTTTTTCCGAAGGGCCAACATGGGTTAATCCGCAGGTAGTCAACAAGCCGCCATTAAACTGCCGCAACCATGATTGTCCAAAATCTGCCGGATGCGGAGAACCCTGGCTAATCCATGTAAGAGGTGTTCCGTTGTAATGTGCTGTCCAAATATCCATCCCACGATCAGGCAAAATCGTAAATGTTAAACCACTGCTGTTGTACGCCTCAATTATCCGCATTCCATTGGGCAGTGTCGATTGGCGAAAATCAATGAACTGCCGCATGTCCAAACTGTGACGCTCAACTTCTTCGCGCGTCAAAAACTTCTCATTGAGCATGAGCCTACTTCTCCGGGAATTAACCCGTCTCATTAGTAAAATAGAATTTAGGGATGTTACTTCCGCGTTCGAGGATCAAGCACATCCCGCAAACCATCACCGATAAAATTGAGTGCCATTACGAGACTGGCAATTGCCAAACCGGGGAACAACCACATCCACCATTGGTCAAAAAAATCAATTCCAACGGCGACCATACGTCCCCATTCGGCAGTCGTCGGTTCAGGGCCTAATCCGAGGAAGCTCAATCCGGCAAAGGTCAAAATGGCGTTACCAATATCCAATGTCGTCAATACTAGCATCGGTGACAAGCAATTCGGAACAATAGTTTGGAACAAGATATACCAATTGGTTGCACCCAAACTTTGGGCTGCATCTACATACTGGTTGTTCTTAGCCGACAGTACTAAGCCACGCATAAGCCGAGCGTAAGACGGCCACCAGACAATCACCAACGCCAATACCGCGTTACGTATATCAGGCCCTAAAGCCGCCGTAATCGCCATTGCCAAAATAATGGTTGGGAAGGCGAGAAACAATTCTGTAAAACGCATCATCAGTTCGTCCCAGTTACCGCCTAAGTAACCCGAGACAGCGCCCACGAATGATCCCATCAAACTACCAAATACAATAACAGCGATACCCGCGATAATCGTAATCCGACCACCGTATAATACGCGGCTAAAAATATCACGGCCTAATTCGTCAGTTCCCCAGATATGCTGCTGGCTCGGCGCTTCTAAACGGTGATTCACATCAATTTGGGTTGGGCCGTAGGGTGCAATTTGAGACGCAAACAGAGATGCGAGTACCCAAATCACAGTAATGATTATGCCAATCAAAACCAGTGGATTTCGCCTCAGCAAGAAACCAAACTGACCGACTCGTTTACGCCAGCCGGATTCGCGGGTCAAGGAAAAAGTAGAGGATGTCAACGATGAAATTCACTCCCACGTAGATAAACGCGATCAACATACTAATGCCCATGATGGCTGGGAAATCTTGCGAAGTCGAGGCTTGAAACGCGTAGCGCCCAATCCCCGGCCATGAAAATATGGTCTCGGTGAGTACGGCACCTGAAAGCAAATTACCAAACGATAACCCAATAACCGTTACAACAGGAATAAGCGCGTTTGAAAAAGCGTGCTTCATAATCACTACACGTTCGCTTAGCCCTTTGGCGCGTGCAGTGCGAACATATTCTGCGCCTAACACTTCTATCATTGATGAACGAGTGATACGAGAGATAAGACCCGAGCTATAAACACCCAATACCAAACTTGGCAGAACCAGATGTGATATGGCATTCGCAAGAATATCGCTACGACCAGCAATAATGCTATCAATCAAATACATTCCGGTAACGTAGGCTGGTTTTGACAGCCGAACGTCCAAGCGACCCGGTCCTGCTGCCCAACCCAATTGAGCATGAAAAATCGACAGTGCTAACAATGCCAAAACAAAGACAGGGAAGCTAACGCCAACGAGAGCAACCACCCGTGTTACATAATCGACGAGTTTGCCCCGCCAAACAGCAGAGACAATACCCATGCCTACACCCAGAATTAATCCGGCAATAATCGAGGTTGTCGCTAATTCAATTGTAGCTGGCAGATACTGCCGAATATCATCAAGGACAGGTCGTTTTGACTTAATCGAGCGTCCCAAATTTCCTTGCAGCATGTTTCCCAGATAGGTCAAATACTGCTCAGGCAACGATTTATCCAGTCCCCATTCGCGTCTAAAGGCCGCCACAATTTCTGGATCACCCAGTGATTTTTCGGGCAGGTTTGCGGCGACAGGATCAGACGGTACAGCATTAGCGATGATAAATGCCACAAGCGTAATCCCGATAATCAAAGGGATTGCAAATAATATCCGTCGAACAATATACAGATGAAGCGGCATTCTATGCCCTCTGAACAATTAGATAGGGGCGAACACATGGTTCGCCCCCGGTCACTACATTCACTTACAAAGGATTCTCGGCTTATTCGGTACTCTTCAGG
>JACDGI010000370.1 GCA_013821665.1 Anaerolineae bacterium | reverse complement strand
CTCCGTGGCGGGGTTGCAGGCCGCCATCGCTGGTGGATTTTGGCGGGTAGGGTTGGGCGGGAAGCATGGTGCTGGCGCACATGTGGCCTTAAATACGCTGTCGGAAGTCAATCTGGCAAGTTTGCTGCAACGTCTAAATGAGGTCGCCGAACAGCCCAATGCAGCCAACGGACAGCCGTAAAATTGACTCTTGCAAAGTGGTCATGACGGGTTATAATGATTTTCAAGTGCGGGCGTAATTCAGCGGTAGAATGCTTCCTTGCCAAGGAAGATGTCACGAGTTCGAATCTCGTCGCCCGCTCATTTCTAAGCCGTTTTAGGTGTATCGATACCTGAAACGGTTTTTTGTTGTCTAACTCCAAAACCTCAAAATGTTGCCCTAAAGGACTTCCTTTGGTCGTAAATGTTGCAGTTGTTACTGCATTTACTGCACAAATTGCAATACTTCCGCCGAAATGACAGGCGGGAACACGGGAGGCATCCGCCGAATGTGCATTTTGGGTCGGCGGGAGGCTCGGCAGTAGCAGCTGAAATGACACAAATGCGGCGGGAAGCTCGGCTAATGCCACCGCCGTGCAATTGGGGTCTGCCGCTGCTGACTTTGCTCTCATTTTAAACGGCAATTGATGGACAGTGGATGACATCGGGAAGCCTCCAAATACTTCTATTCCTGAGTCTATTATAGAACAATGGTTCGTAAATTGTCAATGCGATTTGGTTCGAGTTTTCTAACCTGTGAAGAGTAAATTTTGTGTGATGTTCTATCTCTCTTTTCGCCTATGATCTGTAAACTCGTAGTCAATTAGTATGCTATTTATATACAAAAACATCCTTTGTGTGTTCTGTAATGTTTTGGCTCATGGTACATATTAATTACGTGATTACTAAATTTTATTTCTTACGCTCATATATTCTTCTTATAATTTATTCCGCATAATTAATGGAACAGAAGTTCACAAGGGGAGCGTGCAAATGGCGACGTATAAATCAGATACCGACTTATGTGCCGCATCGGGGCATCTTGCCTTTGAAATGAGTCAATGCAATTACACGATTAGACGCTTGGCAACTAAGGATTACGGCGAGGATGTATTTTTGCACAATACTTTGCTGACCTCTTTCACTATTCACGCACGCAACCTTGAAGATTTTTTGTTCGGCAAACAAAAGTATTCGGATGACATGATAGCTTCGCACTATTTCGATAATCCCTCGATATGGCGAACTGTTTGCCCTAAACCATCCAAAACTTTAGACATTGCAACTCAGAAAGTAAACAAACTCACTGCACACTTGACCTATACAAGGGAGACTAATAAAGGCTTCTACTGGCTATGGGTTGATATTCACAAAGACTTGTACGAGATAATAGGCAAATTTGTTGACAACGTTCCTCAAAATCGCATTGACCGTTATATCGCTGAATTTCGCAATGATTGGGGTTGGAGCGCGCAACTACCACATTCAAATCAATTCCAACTGTAACGTTTCTTCTCATTTTTGACTTTTAGCAATCTGTTATATGGAGGTTTGTGTGGAACAAGCGGCGTTTACGGCGTTCTTTGCTGTGGTTGTTTATGTTGTTGGGCAATTCATTCAACATTTTCTACTCGAACCGATACAAGAACAGAGGAAAGTGATTGGAGATGTTGCCTTTGCAATCGTCTTTTATGCCAATGCAGGGATTATCTTTACAGAGGAAGATATAGCGACGAAACAAAAAGACAAAGCGGAAATACGCAAACTTGCCTCACAACTTCGTGCCACGTTGTATACTGTTCCCTTCTACTCGGTTCTAGCTTTCCTAAGAATTGTACCTAAGAGAAACGCTTTAATGAAAGCGTCAGGAAGTCTTATTGGTTTCTCTAACTCTTTGGGAGAACCTCATTCCAGCAAGACTACAGAATTAGTCGCTCAGGCGCTTGGCCTTGATGCGAAAACTGGCGACCACTAGAAAATAAAAGCCCCGCATTCAGTAGGGCTTCTCTTTGAGTTTATGGTTGATATAATATTGTGACTATTTTTGGAGGCAAGATTAGGTGGAATGAGTTTTATATACTCACACGAGTTCGAATCTCGTCGCCCACTCATTTTGGAAAACGTTTTAGGTGTAAATATCTGAAACGTTTTTTGTTGCCTGATTGAAACCAGATAGCCGGCTCATTCACCGAAAATATATGCCTTTCTAATGTCATACGCGCATACTTCATTTAATCGACGTGAATTAGAGGAGGGTATTGTGGATACAAATGTTGCAGAAGATTTTCGCGCAAAGTTAAAGGCCGCACTTAAGCCGATTGTTAAAGATGGTGTGGATGCTGATGCGCTCGCCACCAGTTTGTTTGAGATCATGCAGCAAATTGCCGCCGCCGAGGTGGCTGAATATGCCGAGAAAGCCTCGATCAACGCCAAAAGTAAATAACGCATTGTATGCCGCTTGCGAGCATAGTTACTCATCTCAATACGTAGCATGAAGCCCTGTGGGTAAGCAGGGCTTCTCACTTTTAGTTTCTGCTCGCTCCTGCTACAATGCTGCGATTATTAAATGGGGTAATGTTAGGCGGGATGAAGCGTATAAACGCGCTCGATTTCCGCTTCAAAGCGCCGAATGTTCGGGGCTTTTTTGTTCCCTCTTTCCTGCCGCATGAGGGGTTCCGCATGACCTTCGCTAATCTCACCTACGAACAGCAGATCGCCCAACTTAAATCGGCTGCCGAATCCATTTTGCATCACTACGGATTAACAGGCGCTCAAGTTGAACTCCTCAGCTATGCCAATAATGCCGTTTTTAAGGTCACTGTTTCGCCCGATGTCCATTATGTGTTACGGGTTCATCGCCCCGGTCACAAAAAGGTCGAGTGGATTTTTTCCGAACTCGTGTGGCTGACAACCTTGAATGAACATTCTCATGTGCAAGTGCCACACCCCATCCCGACCCAAAACGGTGCATGGCTGGTGGGCGCGGATGTCGAGACGCTGGATGCTCAATTACCCTGTGTCTTGTTCCAATGGATTGAAGGGCAATTTTATACCGCTGCTGATATTTCAATTGATAACGTTTATCAAGCCGCAACCTTTGTCGCTGGTTTACATGAATTTTCTTCTACCTTCAAAGCGCCTCAAGGATTTACACGTCCGCGTTTGGATTCGGAAGGGCTGTTTGGCGAACAATCCCCTTATAACCCCGGCGAAGGCGCACGCATCTTTACTGCCGATCAGAAGCTCGTCTTTGCTGCCGTCGAAGATCGTGTGCGAACCGTTTTCAACGAACTGGATGCTCTGCCGCATTCTTTTGGTGTGATTCATGCCGACTTTTTGCCGAAGAATTTTCTATTTACCCCAACGGGTGTCGCCGCCATTGATTTTGATGATGTGAGTTGGGGCTATTATCTTTACGACCTTGCCCCCACTTTGTTGCTGTTCAAGGCGGAAAGTCGTTACGCAGAATTACGTGAGGCATGGTTGTCCGGCTACGCATCTGTTAGGGCATTACCTCCTCGTCACGCCGATTATTTGGAAGCTTTCATGGCGGCGCGTCATCTGGCATCCTGTCGCTGGCAAGCGGGGCATCTGCACAATCCACGTATTCGCGAACATGCTGCCGAGGTTATAGCCCACCGTACTGAAGATTTGCGTCGCTTTCTGGATACCGGTTCACTCTAGGAGACTCTTGCCAATGGCTACCATTTTGCATATCACTCACCAACCCAATTGGCAGGCAGCTCTCGAGTCAGGCGCTTATCAAACCCCGACCCTAGCGAAAGATGGCTTTATTCACTGTTCTACCGATGCGCAGGCGCTGCGGGTGGCGAATAACTTTTATCGTGGGCAGAACGATTTGGTGCTGCTGGTGATTGATACCGATAAACTGATTGCACCGCTCAAGTTTGAAGGGCCAATTAATCCCCAGACCGGCCAAGCGGAAGTTGGGGTGAATGATTTATTCCCTCATGTCTACGGGGCAATTAACTTGGATGCGGTATCCAAAGTTGTCGCGTTTCCATCGCAGCCTGACGGCACATTTGTCCTACCACCAATTTAACCCGCGCTGCGCAAGAAATCACCATAAATCTGTTGAAACGCGTCCCACTGTTCGTCGTGAACCGGATGCCCAGACGCGAACATTTCGAGTCGTCCATTAGCCGTGCGCTCCAAAAATTTGTACGCATACTCAGCAGGGTTAAGCGTATCTTGATCACCGAGAATAATCACCACCGGACAGGTGATGTTCGATGCCAAACTCAGGCTGATGTCACCACCGGTATCAATCGTGTGCTTCATCGCATTGATCCATTGTAGGATAAATGCATCTGCGTCGGGGAAGCCGTGAAATTGTTTTTGTTCTGCGGTGATCCACGTTGCGGGGAACATACTTTGGACGCGTGGACGAATCGCCGCTGAAAAGTTACCCACCGCGCCGATCACCGCCACCGATTTGAAACGCGCGGGTTGTAATCCGGCTGCTACGAGTGCAGTCTCGCCACCATCTGAATAACCAAGAATGTGCGCCGATGGAATGTCGAGCGCATCCATAAAGGCCAGCACATCTTTCGCATCACGGTGATAAAAATCCAATGGGAAATCACGCGGCTTGGGTGTCGATTCGCCATAACCGCGCAGTGACGGCCCGTAGACATGGTAATCTTTGCCTAACCACGCCATAACCTCTGCCAGATCAATCTTGGCGGTTCCCAATAATCCATGCAGTAAAATCAACGGTTCGCCTTGACCGACATCTTCATAATGCAGATGCGCACCCGTCGCAACATCACAAAATGGCATGGTGTTAAGCGCTTTCCGGCGTTTCGACTTTGCGCCCTGTATTCATAACATCACCCAGCGAAACACCGGTTGCCAGCAGCCCGACGACGCCCCAAACCGCGTAGCCGACAATATTGATCCCATGAAAAAGAAAACCGAGCGAGATTGCACTTTCTTTGGGAATACCAATCGTTTGTCCCGCCAGCAAAATAGTCGCCTCAAACGGGCCAATCCCCGCGACGCTAATCGGCACTGCGTTACCGAGTGATGCCAGCGCCAATCCGAGTAACGTCAGTAATATGCGGGAGCTTTCATCCAATGCTGAACCATCAGCACTTGTAATGTTCAATGCCCGCACCAATGCGTAAAGTGTGAAAAATGACGCTGCCCATCCAATGAGTGTCCATGCAAGCGCATAGATGGCGCTGTTAAGATGAGTGAGTGGTTTGAGTCCTACCAGCAGTTGGTCGAATAATTTTTCCATGCCGAGGCGCTTCAGGAAGGGAAACAGGCGCTCGATGAAAGCCAGAACCCGATGCCCGATAACGGGGAATCGCGCGAAGAAGACCATCACCGCAAACGCGAACACAACCGCTGCTCCAAACACGATTGTAGGTTTGATAATTTCGGGTGGTGTATTCGGGATACGCGTGATCGAAAAGACCAGCAAAATGACGACCAATAAGGTGTCAATCAATCGTTCCAGTACCACACTGGTTGCTGCGGTAACGACGGGTACACCTTCGCGTGTAATCAGAAGACTGCGTGCCACTTCACCAATACGGAAAGGGAGCAGGTTAAGCAAGAAACCGAGATTTAAAATGTGGCAAGTCTTTAAGAGGGGTGGTTTGAAATCGAGTAGGAAATACCAGCGAACACCGCGCAGCCACAAGCCCGCCGTGATTCCCAGAAATGATGCAATAATCCAGCCGATTTCTGCCTGCTGGATGCTCTTTAACACTTGTTGAAAGTCAACGCCTCGTAGTGCAACCCACAGGAAAAATACGCTGACCACCAGACTGGCAACTAGGAAAATAGTGCGACGCATGAAGCCCCCTTCGTATGCTGCTCATTTTCGACAGCAATCTTGTTCGTTGATTGTAGAGGAAAGCCTTTGAATAGCCTAGATTGCCTGTTTAGGTATCCTGAAATACTATGCAAAATCTCACATTACAGATGCCTATTGCAAATAAGCGCCATCACAGTGAATGTTGATGTTGAGGCTTTTCTGCTTTACCAACCACGACTTGTCCAGTTTGTCCGTTGACCAGCGCCACACGCAGATCTTTATCCTGTTCAACCAGATGGGCGATCCAAACCGGAGCCAAAATCAAGCGGAAGCTCATTTGCTGCATAGTCGTGAAAACATTAATCGTCACTTCTTTTTCTTCCATCAGCTCACGACGGCTGTATTTATAGCGCATCGCCGTTGAAATATGGCTGCGGGCTTCCAATGCCGCCTCATCGAAATCTTGCGTATAAAGCTGCGCCGGATATTTCGCGAGCAAGTTGGGCGAATAATCGAGCAAATCCGATGTGTGGTAATCGCCAAGTTCACGCGTCAGTTCTTTGGATGGTGACTTCGCCGCACACACTTCCATGTCACTAAACATCTCATTGTATTTGCTTTGCACATAAGGCTCGGTGGGTATCATGGTACGCGTGTAGCCATAACCCTTGGTCGCTTGTTGATTCTGGATGCGTGTTCGGGTGACTTCGACCGTTGCATCAAACATCCAGAAGGGCAGGTAATAACCGTTGAGGGTAGCAGACTCGATCTTGTTGTTAACGAACCAACCTTTAACCCGTTCGCTGAAACTTTTAAGCTGCTCTTTAAGTAAACGACCCGCTTCTTCTTTGGTCACTTTGAAAGGTATAACGCCGTCCGGTTGGTTGAATGAGTTGAGCGCATCTTGTGCGATCACTTGGTTAGAACCACAGAAAGGGCAGCGTGTCGAAAGTTCTGATGCAGGAATAGCCCGTTCTGCACCGCATTGTTTGCAATGCAGCAGTCGTTCACCAATAATCCATTTGACGGGTTCGGCGCGTCGTTCCAGCATCGCCGCCAGCAGCGAGTCGCCGTTCGCTGTATGATGCTCGCCTTGTGCAGCCACATAACCACAGAAACCACATTCGACTCGTCCTGTCACATCATTGGTTGTCAGGTTGCCATTACATTTGGGACACCGAGTACCCGCAAGTGTCGTTTTGACGGCCTCGCCAATATGTTTGATAACTGGCCCGTGACTTTTCTCACCTTTTTCCGCTTGCTCGGCAGTCAGACGACCATTTAAAATCAGCATCATGCGCATCGCATCGGCGTTAGACGCATCTACCGCCAGAATGCTGCTCAGATGGTCACGTTTGACTGCCTCGTTGTCACTGATTTTGGCGTACCACAGATGAGCTTCAGCAAAATCGGACTGAATATCCAGCGCGGATTGTAAGCTGTCGAGTGCGGCTTTTTTGTTGCCATCAAATAGGCAATCTTGTGCCGTATAAAATAAGGCTATGGCCCGTGGGGGTATTTGATCTTCGTTACTAATCGAGACATTGGGGCGTTGGCCTTTAGCCCGGATTTCTGCCGCCCGTTCATCAACGCCCGTGCTGGGCGTGTAACCGCATTGGTGACAAATAATGCTGGTCGTTGCCAAATCGAATGTCATTCGCTGTCCGCATGTGGGACAATTCAGTTTGATTCCCATCCGAAAACCCTTTGATAAATAGCAATCTATTTTCAGTATAGGGGCGAATGTTCGCTACCAAATGCCTGAAAAATCGGGTTTCGGACAATTTTCAGAATTATCTTAATGCGCCAAGCCCATAAATTCTTCAACCGCCAGTCGTGTCGGTAGCGCCGGAATCGCGCCCAATTGGGTGGTGGTCAATGCGCCAACCGCATTCGCAAATCGCCCAATCTGCTCAAGATGTGCGCTGTAATCGGCCTTATGTTCCAGTAATCCCACCAGCAGTCCGGCCACGAATCCATCACCTGCGCCGGTCGTATCCACTGACTTAACCCGATAACCCGGCACATGTTGATGTCCGTCGCGGGTATAAATCGTCGCCCCACTTGCACCTTTCGTCACTGCAATTAGTTGAATGGAATCGCGCCATAGCGATGAAATATCTTGGCTGCCGGTCATGAATTCGACTTCTTCTTCACTGACCTTAACGATGGTCGCGTATTC
>JACDGI010000369.1 GCA_013821665.1 Anaerolineae bacterium | reverse complement strand
ATATTCAGGCGATGGCAACCTTATTCCGCCGTTCCGGTGAACGGTCAGAGATGCTGAAACATTACGAAAGTCAACTACGTCGCCGTCTGTCTGAACGTTATGCACTTGATCCTAATCTCGAAAGTGGCGAACTACTTAAAACTGTTATCTATCGCGATCCTTCGATTAACGAAGTTGAATTTCGCGGTCTTCTCGCTCGGCTGCGCAGGACAAACATCAGTGAAGCCGAATTAGTGAGAACTGTCAGTGATGTCGATACCTTTATGAAGCAACTCAATAATAAGAACGCCTGACTGCAATCAACTTGTCGATAACCAATCAAGGAGTGTAACTTGACATTTTCACCTGAACCTCAAAGGCTTTCCCCAAGTGAGGTGCTCTTACCGCTGGCGCAGCAATTGCGTGAACAAGCCTCGCGCGTGTTAATTGGTCAAGAAGCTGCCATCGAGTTACTGTTTGTCGCGCTTTTTACACGCGGTCATGTGCTCTTAGAAGGCGTACCCGGTACTGCGAAAACCTTAATGGCAAAAACCTTAGCCAGTTTGATTCAAGCGGATTATCGCCGTATTCAATTCACACCAGACTTGATGCCTTCTGATGTGGTAGGAACCGTTGTCTATGATATGCAATCGAGCAATTTTAACCTCAAACGCGGGCCAATCTTCTCGCAAATTATTTTGGCGGATGAAATCAACCGTGCGCCTGCTAAAACACAGGCCGCGCTGCTCGAAGCGATGGAAGAACGACAGGTGACCATCGAAGGCTCAACTATGCCTTTACCTGATCCTTTTATGGTGATCGCCACCCAAAATCCGGTTGAGATGGATGGGACTTATCCGCTGCCTGAAGCCCAGCTTGACCGCTTCCTATTCAAAATCAAAATAGACTATTTGTCTCAATCGCAAGAAATTGAAGTGCTGCGCCGTTATCATCATGGTTTTGATGCGCATAATCTCTCGGCGGTGCAGTTACATCCGGTTGTTAATCCTACCCAACTTGCCCAAATTCGGCAGATTATCCAATCAGTTACCGTTGAAGACGGCATCCTTAATTACATCGCTGCCATTACAGATGCGACTCGTCGTAGCAGTGATTTGGCACTTGGCGCAAGCACGCGTGCTGGTGTGGCGCTGCTTTTGGCCTCTAAAACCTTTGCGGCCTTACGCGGGCGTGATTACACATCACCGGATGATGTTAAAACGCTGGTTCCGCCAATATTGCGCCACCGCATCAACCTGCGACCGGAAGCTGAAGTCGAAGGCTTAGATAGTGACGCGGTCATCCGCCGTATCCTCGCTAAAGTGGAAGTCCCGCGATGAACCATACAGCGCAAACACAAGAGGAATCTGCTCAATGCTGACTTTGCGCTGGTACGCACTCGCCTTGGTTATTCCGGCTTTGCTGCTATTGGCGGCTTTCTTTCCACTTCTGACCCCTTTAGTACCAATCTATGCTCTTGGCTTGCTATTGATTACATGGCTAGACAGGCGCAGTGCTGGCTCAGCGCAACAATTTACGCTGCAACGCCATAATGATCAAAAATTATCATTGGGTGTTCCTAATCCTGTGAGGTTGGAAATTGATTCGCGTGCTGTACGTTCCCTGACCGTAATAGTACGTGACGAACCACCGGTTGGGATGACCATCTCTAATCATAATCAGCCAGCAACTTCAGAGCACGAACCCGGTGGAAAATTAACGATTGCTGCGCGTGAAACCCAAAACCTCACCTATCATCTGCGTCCGATTAAGCGTGGTGATTATCAATTTGGTGACCTCAACCTGCGTTGGGGCGGGCCGATTGGCTTATATATACGCCAAGCAGTTTATAAGGTGGCTGCACCGGTGAAAGTCTATCCGAATATCTACGAGATTCGGCGTTATGAGCTTCTCGTTCAGCGCGACCAGTTGACCGAAATGGGTCTAAAAAACGTGCGGATGCGCGGTGAAGGAACAGCCTTCGAAAGCCTTCGCGATTACACACCGGATGATCCTTATCGCACCATCAACTGGAAGGCGACTGCCCGCCGTGGCAAACCAATCAGTACCAACTACGAACCTGAACGCAGCCAACGGGTCGTCATTTTGTTGGATGTGGGGCGTATGATGCGGAGTGTCATCCGTGTGGATGATCCGGATGGTGAAGTATGGAATATGGCGAAGGTCGATTTCGTCATCAATAGCATCCTGTTATTGAGCTACGTAGCCACCCGAAAAGGGGATCAAGTAGGGCTTTTGGTATTTGCTGATCAAATCATGCAATACATTCCACCTGCACCCGGCAATGCGCATTTTCAGAAGTTACTAGAAGCCATGTACGCACTGGGTAGCCAGCCCGTAGAAGCCGATTACGCCCGTGCTATCACCTATTTGCGGGCTAAACAAAAGAAGCGTTCACTGGTCATCTTGTTTACGGATCTTAGTGGCGCACATGCTTCTGAAAAATTATTGTCTAACATGCCACGACTAGCACCTCAACACGTTCCATTGTTGGTGACTATCCGCGACCCGGTACTCGATACTGAAGCCGCACAAGCACCAACTGAATCTGATGCTGTTTACCGCCGAGCGGTCGCCGAGCAGTTAATTAACGAGCGTCGTTTGCTGCTGGATAATTTGCAACGACGTGGCGTATTGACGCTCGACGTAGATGCTTCTCATTTGTCGGTCGATGTTGTCAACCGCTATCTGCAATTGAAGAGAAGATCAGTCATTTAACAATCAACAGATAACTACACGGTTTCCTCTTGCAGATGTTCGTTAATTTCAAAGGCGCGGGCGATTTGTTCGAGTAGTATATCCGGCTGTCGAGCAACATTAGCCATCGCGAAGCTATCAATGCCCATTTTCTGAGCTAGTTGTCGTGCTAACATATCGGATAATCCCGTGTCGTTCGCCATTTTTGAGCGCCGCTGTAGATAATCAACGACGCGGTGTCGATCATCCTTTGTCAGTTGATCGATCTGAATGAAACTCGGAATCGGATCAATTGTTTTGACGTAAATGTACTGCACGCGCATATCTTCTTTAAGCGTCTGAAGCGTAACTTGTCGCTGTTCTCTGATGACGACCGTGCGTGCTGCTAAATCACCCAAACGTTGCGTGCGCTTGGTGGCGAATAACATTACCAAACCGAGTCCGTAAAAAAACGGTAAAAAATCGAATAAGCGAATAATGTTACGAATAAGTATGGCATTGACGGTTACAGGCAGTCCATTCGATTGAATGATGCGAATACCAGCCCGTCGCTTCCCCGGTGTTTGACCGTTCCAAACCAATTCGAAAATGAGATGATAGCCCCACGTAATCAAGAAAATCGAGATGTAATAAAACGCGAGTATTGCCGACCCTTTGATGTTCGAGCTAATGAATAGCCATGTCATACCAACCAGTAGAATAGAGATGATGATGTAATCTGTTAGTGCTGCGACAAAGCGTGAACCAAAACCAGCGATTTCTGCATCTAAGAGAATGTTTTCAGGCGTATCTATTGAAAGTTTATCAGAATAAGTTTCCAATATGAGAGACCTCGTCAAGTTAAGAGCGATAACCTACTGGTAGGTTATCGCTTCTACAGTATAAATTTATGATATTCTAGAAATTGGGAAATGGAAACGAAAGTTTACGACCAAAAGTCTAACGGATAAATTACGTCGATGACTACAGCGAACGATTTCATCAAACTTCGGGAAGCCGACTGGAAACGATTGGAGACACTCGTCAATAGTCGCAGTGGACGTAAACCGCTCACCACTGCTGAGGTGCATGAGCTGGGGACGTTGTATCGGTCTGTGACTTCCGATTTGGCCTTGGCCCGTCGTGATTTTCCTGACCAACGGATGACGGTCTTTCTCAATCAGTTGCTCACTCGCGCGCACGGTTATATCTATCAGCAAGAGTCGAGTGACTTTAAAGAATTTATCAGCGCCTTCACATACCGCATTCCGACTTTATTTCGTCAAACATGGCGCTATATGTTCGTCGCTTTTTTGTTGTTTCTTGTTCCGGCTATTGCTGGTTACCGTCTAGCCTATATCAACCCCGATATTGCTGATCCCCTAGGGCTTGGTGCCCAACGTCAAATTCTCGCGAATCACGAAACATGGACGGACATCCCTGAAAGCGAGCGTGCGGTTGCCTCAACCTTTATCATGACCAATAACATCCGTGTGGCCTTGCTATGCTTTGCTGGAGGAATCGCCTTCGGTTTATTTAGCGTTTATGTGTTGGTAACCAATGGTCTTATAATCGGCATAGTCTTAGGCTTGGCATCGCACTATGGTATGGGTAACTCATTACTCGGCTTTATTGTTGGGCACGGGGTGATCGAACTGAGTGTCATTATTATGGCCGGTGGGGCAGGCTTACAACTGGGATGGGCTTTGCTTAACCCCGGCCTTTATACGCGCAAGGATGCATTAGCCCAAGCCGCACGCCGTGCCGTCATGCTAACGGTCGTAGCTGTCCCATTACTGATCGTCGCCGGAACAATCGAAGGTCTTTTTTCGCCGACGAATGCACCTTTTATCGTGCATATTGCCGTAGGTGTTTTCAGCGGTGGATGTATGTACTTTTATCTTCTTTTAGCGGGCCAATCAAAGAAACAGAAAAATAATCTTATATTGAACTGACGCAAGGTATATACTACGTTTGGCTACGGAGCGAATATGCACCAACGATGGTTCAGCGTGTGCACGATAAATTGCTCTCGGCCACTCTGATCACTTTCTATTAGGACGAGTCCGGTATTAATTTTACGCATACACGCTAGCCCCAAAATTAGCTATCCTAAGCCTTCAGATGAGGTAATAACAATACAAATGATTAGTGTCGGCGATGGCCGACAAAATTTTATCCGGTCGATTTTTGACGAAGATTTCCATATGATAGGGAAGTCGAATTTATAGGCGTGCCAGACTTGATCAGCTTCCCTGTATACTTCCGGTATGCTGGGTAATCTGGCTGGATGTTCTACCCTCACATAGCTATCCAATAATTTGAATCTTCCCACTAAATTTAAGCTGTACGTCTTAACGATCGTTTCAGTTGGCTAGGCAGTACATAAGACCCAAATGTAGTGGAGCTGATTGACTACAATATGCAACGATATATAACCAGTGGTGCAAATTGAAATCGTCATGAGAAAACCGACAATGTAGGTACTGAAACCATATTGGAGATCACTCAAGACGACGGAAGAGATTATCATTCTAATTTTTTGTGCTGTCGATGATGGATTGGGAAAGCTGCCGAAAGAGCGAAATGTCCACTTGTATCCGAGCGAGGTGGTCACTATCAGTATCCTGTTTGCGTTGAAAGGTGGACACTTTCGGGCTTTCTATCGCTGGCTCAAACGGGATTGGGATGGGTTTTGGCGGGTTGCCGGATCGGACCGCGATGCTGCGCCCACTGCGGCGGCAAGAAGCCCGTGCCGATCAGTTGTGGCTGACCCTAGTTTGTTGAATGTGATGGACAGTTTTCCAATTGAGTTGTTGTTTCCCATTAGGGCAGGGCGCTCGGCTCAGCAAATCGGTACCAAGAACCGCGATAAAGGTCGTTGGTCGATTGGGTTGAAAATCTGCTGGGTACTGAATCATTTGGGACAGGTCGTCGGCTGGCACTGGTTGCCGATGAATCACAGTGACCAAGATTTTCTGCCCTTGGTAGCCTTGCTGGCGTAGGGCAGTTATCTATCAATTCTGTTGTACCTATCAACAAATAGGCTGTTCGGTTCTAGCATAGTATAATAACTTGAGCTAGGGTAATTGAGATAGGTTTAAATACTTTTGGTTATATAAAAGCAAAGGAATACTTACGATGCAAGATAAACTCCTAAGAACGTCAAAAAGTAAGAGTATGTAGAAGCCAAGTTCCAAGAAATTGATGGCTGGAAACACGAGACTTTTGTATTTACATCGACAATATACTGGCAATTAATTATTCGTACTCATTGAAATTAGCAACCTGATTAAAAAATCGCAAACTGTAGATGTCGAAGTTAATGCCAGCATAAATAGCAACGTGTTAACCGTTAGCTCCCCTCAATTATGAAGGCAGTTTGCGCCGGTCAAGAAATCATATCGATACAGCACAGCCAACTACGTTAAATCTTTCTGTGGGCGAGTTTGACGATCTAAACGAGCAGCTTTCTATAATCTTCCATTGCATACGCAAATGGCGGATGCTCTAAGAAGCCGATCAGCAATTGTTGGCTCTTCTAGCTATGCCGAATTTGGATTTACCAATTTGATAATCTAGTGTGGTTTGATTGAAAGGGCTATGACCTAATGCTCGATCGGTCAATCGTCCTTTTAAGATGGCGATAGGGCGATAGATTGAAGTGACCAATATCCTCAAAGGAGGTGATTGTATCCCCAATTGAACTGGATGTTACATACCGAACCATAAATACTTGTTTATTATAGTGGAGGTTCGAAATGCGAAAGAGTCGCCTCATTTTGTTAAGTGTAATGTCTATCCTCATTTTAGGAGTGCTCATCCCGGCACAGGCTCAGAGTCCGGTGACGATTACGATGGCAACCTGGACGGGTGTGGATGAAGCCGCTCAACTTCAGAAGATCCTCGACAAAATCAACGAGGGAAACACCGAGTACCAGATTGTTCACCAACCACTTCCAGCCGATTATTACACCCAAATCCAAACTCAGCTAGCTGGTGGTACTGCGGCTGACCTGTTGTGGATGGATCAGAACCATATGTCATTGGCCGCTGACGGCAGTTTCCTGCCCCTAACGGACTGTGTAGCAAATGCCAAGGCCGGAACAGCAGGCGATGTAAAGGACTACTATCCCGGTGTGATTCAGACGGCTTATCAGGGTGATACGCTCTACGGCCTCCCCTGGATTGCCCAACCTGTAGTGGTCTACTTCAATAAGAACCTGTTTGATGCCGCCAAGATTGCCTATCCGACTACAGATTGGACGTGGGATGACTTTACCAAAGATGCGACTGCATTGACCAAAGACACCGATGGAGATGGCAAGCTGGACCAGTGGGGGACAATTGCCAATGGATGGCCGCCGCCACAAATGTTCATCTGGCAAGCCGGTGGTGATGTCATCAGCTCTGATTTGTCGTCCTCACCAATTGATAGTCCAGAAGCAATTGCCGGTTTAGATTTCTATCGGAGCTGGGCTTATAACCCTGCATTGGCTCCGTCTGCCGATACCATTACTGAACAGGGTTTTGATGCACTCTATTCATCCGGCAAGATCGCGATGTTCTTTGGCGGCGCTTCGGATGACAAGGACTATAAAGTTTCAGGCTTTACCCCCGGAGTCGTGCCACCTCCTAAGAACCCGACGACCGGCAGCAATATCACTTTTGCTTGGACGGCCAGCACAGTTATTAACGCAGCGACCTCACATCCAAAAGAAGCTTGTGATGCGCTCCTCGCCGTGAGCGAAGGCATTGATAACTGGAAAGTTGTTTCGCCCCGTATTTCACAGGCGACCGTTGAACATCTGACAGCTTCCGTCCCTGAGAAAGGCCCGAACGCCCAAGCCTTCCTTGATGCGGCGAAGAACATGAGCGCCTTCCGCATTGTACCGAAATACATGGAGTGGGAAGGGCTGCTCTGGAGTGAATATCTAACACCACTGCTGAACAACCAGACCGATCTCTCGACGGCTGAGCTTGCCAAGCAAGTGCGCCCTGATCTGGAAGCACTGCTTCCGGGACCGTCAGAAGCGACTGCAACCGCAGAAGCCACACCAGCATCTTAAGTTCTCGTTTTTAAGTTTTGGAAGGACACAAATGATCGTGTCCTTCTAAAAATTGATTTTCTCCAAGATACATTTTTACAAAACGAAATATTTACAGACTGTGAAAAGGTGAGCAGATGGACCCCGGAGCGCTGCAAACTTATCTGCCAACATTAGTTCGCTATATACTCGTCGCCATCGGGCTGGGTTTGATCATGGTTGTCGTCTATCGTGTGCAGATTCGCTTTGGTGCCAGC
>JACDGI010000368.1 GCA_013821665.1 Anaerolineae bacterium | reverse complement strand
GATGGTACATTCAACCAATTTGCCTATGAAGGTGGCAAGAAGGCTGCCGACGAATTTGGTCTGAATTATAAATACATCGAAACGGTTGCTGAAACTGATTATGCCAAGAATATTGATACTTGCGTGAAAGAAGGCTTCAAGGCCGTTATCACCGTCGGTTTCTTGATTGCAGACGCGACCAAAGCAGCAGCCCTTGCCAACCCTGATGTTTACTTCATGGGCGTAGATCAAAACATTGATCCCGCACCGAAGAATTGGACGGGTTTGGTTTTCCGTGAAGATCAATCGGGTTTCCTAGCGGGTGCGCTGGCTGCCCAGATGAGCAAGAGCGGTACGATTGCCGGTGTGTATGGTATCGAAATTCCTCCAGTGAAGAAGTTCCGTAACGGTTTCGAAAACGGTGCCAAGTTCATTAATCCTGACATCAAGATCCTCGGTACCTACAATGACAGCTTCACTGCCCCGGACGTTGGCGGCGCAAACGCTAAACAGTTCATCGGTGAAGGTGCAGATGTGATTTTCGGTGCTGGCGGCCCGACAGGTACGGGTGGTATAACGGCTGCGGCGCAGGCTGGTGTCTATGTCATAGGCGTGGATCAGGACGAATATACCACTTCCTTCGGTGGTGGTAAGTCACCCGGCGCTGACAAGATTATTTCCAGCGCTGTGAAGCGTGTTGACCAAGCGGTGTACCTCGCAGTTGAGGCACTTGTTGAGGGTGGCAAGGACTTCACCGGTGGTGGCTATTTGGTGATGTCGGCTGCCAATGGTGGCGTCGGTTTCGCGCCCAAGCATGACTCGGATGTCCCGGATGCTGTGACTGAATACATGAATGACATTCTGGTTGGCCTCAAGCATGGTTGGATCGACACTGGCGTTGATCCGACGACTGGTGATTTGAAGCCTGCGACCAAATAAGGAACCAAAACCGATGTTATTCGGTTTTGCAGTCAGTATGATTTGAATAGAGAAGAGGCCGGTTTATTCCCGGTCTCTTTTTTTGCCACCTTGCAGCAATATAAACCATTTTCATACAATTCTTCACAAATACGGAACAAAACTTCGGTCATAATCAAAATTCATTTTTTACTCTTTTAGGAATCCGTAAGTGAGTTATCTGTAGACTTACAAAATGACGAAATGTAGGGAAGTTACATTATGAAAAAACGAACGCTTTATGATAAGTTAGCGTCTATAACGGGTATCGTCGTTTTTGCTGGGGCTGCGTTTGTCGTAAATGTGCGCGTCCAAGCACGTGCCGATAACTGCGCGAATGGTGTACTGAATTGTGTGTTGCCACCTGTAGTGAATTGCGTATCAAACCCACTTGCTTGTGTACATCTTCAACAGGATCCGCCACCGCAAGATCCGCCGCCACAGGATCCGCCGCCACAGGATCCGCCACCACAGGATCCGCCACCACAGGATCCGCCACCACAGGATCCGCCACCAACCAATCCACCGCCTCCTCCACCGACGGCTGTTCCGCCAACGGCTGTTCCACCGACCGCAGAACCACCAACTGTGGAGCCACCGACCGCAGAGCCACCGACCGCAGAACCACCAACTGTGGAGCCACCGACGGCTGTTCCGCCAACCAATACACCTGTTCCGCCGACTAAGGTGCCACCAACTGGAGTGCCCGTTCCTCCACCGGTACCAACATCGTCATCCAATACGACCTCGAATGCGTCAGGTGCGGAAATCCAACTGCAACTGAAAGCCAGTAACCAGACAGCTAAAGTTGGTGAAACCGTCAGCTTTACCATTACGGTTATCAACAGCGGTGGAAGTAATTTAACAAATGTGCTGCTTAATTCCGCCCAGCTTAATATCGCCAATGTTGCCATATATGGCGGGAATTTAGGGCACGGTGTCACTGCCGTCATCGAGGGAACCTATAAAATTCAGGAGAGCGATTTACCGGGGCCGCTGCAAGTCACGGCGACAGTCAATTCAGCTCAGGTTGGCCCGGTGAGTACTAGTGTTTCAATTACGATTGATGGTCATGATACTGCGCCGGATATTGATCCCACTTACATTGCGCAAACGGTAAGCTGGCAGCCCATCCGCGCTTGTGAACGCAAATGTGTGCGTTGGCAGCTTTACCAGACCAACCAGAACGGGCACTGGGAGATTTCCCGATTAGGTGACATAGGTGAACAATCGATTGCCAGTACGCCTGTTTCGAACCCGGCAGATTTGAAAATTGACAATATTGCCCCCAGCCGTTCGCCCAATGGTGACTGGATTACATACAGCAGCAACCGCGATGGTAACTGGGAGATTTATCTCGCCCGTAGTGATGGCTCATCACCACAGCGTATTACCGAAAATGTACAAGCCAATGACCTCAATCCTGTTTGGGGACCTAATAACTTTGTCGTCTACCAATCGAACCGCGACGGTGATTGGAATTTGTATCTGTTTGATACCGCCACCGGTACAGAAACACGCTTGACCGACTCGACCGCCGATGACATCAATCCCACATGGTCACCAGATGGTTCAAAAGTCGCTTTTCAGACCAACCGTGACGGTCGTTGGCAAATCTACAGCGTGCAGGTTGAAACCGGTGAATTGAAACATCTGAGCAATGGTGATCGTAACGATTACGAGCCACTTTACTCGCCAGATGGTAATAACATCGCCTTTCGCTCGGTGTTAGATGGCAAGACCAACAGCAACGTCTTCGTCATGGGAGCGCAGGGCGGCAAGATTATTCCCGTTACCAACTTTGAAGGCAATTCCAGCCATCCCACATGGTCAGCCAATAGTCAGCTACTTGCTTATCAGTCCGATAAAGATGGCGACTCAGATATTTATACCTACGACCTCAGCAGTGGCGAAACGCTTCAACTGACGAACAACAAGGTCAATGATTACGCGCCATCTTTCCTGTGTGATGGAAGTAAGCTGCTCTATAACTCGGATGGTGGTGGTAAAGCCAACATTTATCAAATTGATCCGCTTGCACCCGATAATTCGCCTCAGCAGCTTACCACCGATGGTGATAACCTCTATGCCGAAGATGGTGGTTTATCTCAGTTAAGCAGTGGAGCAAACAGCGGTGGAACTACTTTAGCGGGTTATCCCGTAATTGTGTTGGCTGCGGGAGCAATCGAACCTGCTTATCCCCGGCTCACGGCATGGTCAGCCATTAACGCCTGCGAAACAACCTGTCCATCGTGGTCAGTCTATACCGGTAAGATTGACAATAACTGGGATATTTTCCGGCAGGATAGCCCGACGGCACAACCTGTCAATATTTCAAGATTGAGTGAGGGTAACTCCAATATCAGTCCCGATAATGTCATGCCCAGCGTCTCGCCCAACGGTAAGTGGGTTGTATTCGCCAGCAACCGCGATAAATATTGGGAACTGTATATTTCGAGTACGGATGGAACGGTATTCCCGCGCCGTCTGACTTATTCAAAAGGCTTAGAACGCAACCCGATTTGGTCACCGGGTGGGCAAAGCATCGTCTATGAATCGAACCGGGATGGTAATTGGGAACTCTATCTCGCCGACATCAGTTCAGGTAAAGAGCAGCGTTTGACCTTCAATAATGCCGATGATACCCATGCGCGTTGGTCGCCTGATGCCTCGCGGATTATCTTCCAGAGTAACCGCAGCGGACGTTCACAAATTTACCAACTGGACTTGCAAACCGATTTGGTGACGACCTTAAGCGATGGTAAGACGGACGATAGTGAACCTGTGTATGCGCCGGATGGACTGTATATCGCTTTCCGGTCAGTCCATGCAGATAACCCCAATGGTTTGATCACCATCTTAGCGACCGATGGCATGTTCGCCTTGGTGGTTTCGAATAGCGCTCAGGATGCCAGCAATCCGGTGTGGTCGAGCAAAGGGATGCTGCTGGCCTATCAAGTATCTGAAAATGGTTCACAGGCCATTTATGGTTATGATGCGTCTGCGGGAGCTACTCGCAAATTGATTGCCAGTGAATTGAAGGCTTACGCACCAACATGGGGTTGCGATGGCTCAACACTGGTCGTCAACGTGGGCACAGGCGATACCTCCAATATTTATGTGTTGGATAAACTGCTGCCTCAGTCCTCACCAATCAACACCACTGACCAACTGGTGATGTTGAGCAACAGTCCGTCCGGCAAACTTTACGACCCATTTATTGCCCCTGATGGTCAAGCATGGGAGCAAACAGCGCCGTAACGGTTATTTTCTGCCTCACTACTTGCCTTTAACGAGCCGTTTGAGAGGATATAAAGCCTCCCAAGCGGCTCGCTTACTTCAGTTTGAGGATTGTTCCAATCATGTAATTCTTTATTTAACGACAATGCTTAAGTGCCATTGCCGTAATTCTATGCTACAATCCGAATCATCAAGTGAGATTAGTTTTTTTGTCGTTGCAGGAGAAGATGCCCGTGGCGAAGTCCCGTACTGAACAACTTGTAGAAAGACTGCGCGATTTGCAGGCCAGTTCTGGCGATGTGGAAGCAGCAGCTATCGTCAGCGTGGATGGCCTGAGTATGGCTTCTTCACTGCCCGGCCATATCGAAGAGGATCGCGTCAGCGCGATGTCGGCAGCCATGCTCTCGCTGGGTGAACGTATCTCGAACGAATTGGGGCGAGGTATGTTGGAGCAGGTCATGGTAAAGGGTGAAAGTGGATACGTCATCCTGACTGCCGTTGGTGATGAAGCGGTGCTTACTGTTCTGGCACGTAAAGAAGCCAAACTCGGTTTGATCTTTTTGGACGTTACCCGCACGGTTGATGCACTATCCCAACTCGTTTAAACTGAAGAAAAGTAAAGCCTCGTGCAACTGGCCGGCCTATATCTCCCGAACCGCATTGCGCGCTATTTCTTCGTGGCAATGGACGATGTAATGGGTCAGGCTGCCTTCAAAACACTCTTGAAACAGGCAGGACTGCTCGATTACGTCAACCAACTGCCGCCAGATAATTTGGCGAAGCAATTTGATTTCGCTAGTATGACCGCGTTGAATATCGCACTGGAAGACAGCTACGGTATTCGCGGTGGGCGAGGTATGACTCTGCGTGTCGGTCGCGCCAGTTTTTCACTCGGTTTGCGGACGTTCGGCGCGATGGCTGGCATGAGTGATCCGGCTTTCCGGGCTCTGCCCCGTAATGAATGCTGTCTCATCGGACTCAAAGCACTGGCAAATATCTACAATACGTTTAGTGACCAGCGCTGCACAGTCGATCAAACGGCTGAGAGCTTCCGTTTTATCGTGGATAACAGCGCCACAGCATGGGGACGCAAATCCGAGAAGCCTGTGTGCCATGCGCTGGCGGGTATCGTTCAGGAATGTTTGCGCTGGGCATCCAACGGTCACGAGTATTATGTTTACGAGACGACTTGTACCGCCTGTGGCGATGCACACTGTACGTTTGTCGTCAACAAAGTGCCGATTGGCTAATTGGTTAATCACGAATTTGCAGAGGGAAAGCGCCTGTGGCTGAAACCAAAACCAAAATCCTGATTGTCGAAGATGATCTCGATCTTTCTGAAATGTTGAGCGCCTACTTTAAGGTGCAGGACTACGATGTATTAACGGCTGCGTGGGGCAAAGAAGCGCTGGAACTGGTGCAGAGCCAGACCGTTTCGTTGGTGGTGCTGGACATTCGGCTGCCGGATATTGATGGCTACGAAGTCTGCCGCCAGATGCGGTTGCAACGCAAAACCCAGAACGTTCCCATTATCTTCTTAACTGAAAAACGTGACCGCGTGGATAAGCTGCAAGGGCTGGAACTGGGCGTGGTCGATTACATCACCAAGCCATTTGATGTGCAGGAACTCCGCATTCGGGTACGCAACGCTATTGCACGAGCCGTCCGCCAGACCAGCAGCAATCCAGTTACGGAACTGCCGGAAGCCGAGCAAGCGAACCAACACCTCGGCGAGCTGCTCATGACGGATGATCCGTGGGCGGTGCTGCTTATTGACATCAAGGGTATGGGTGAATTCCGCGAGAGTTACGGTTTTGTGGCGGCTGACGATGTGCTGCGTGCCATCACCATGATGATTAAAAATGCGGTGCGTGAGATGGGTGGCGGTGATGATTTCGTAGGACACCTTGCGCCTGAAGATTTCATGATTATCACGACACCGGAGAAAGTATCCACACTCCGAAGCCGAATTACCACGCGCATCAACCAATCGAGTGAATATTTTTACCCGCTGCGTGACCGTGAAACGACCCATCATAAGCCGGATGTGGAATACATCAGTTTGAAATCAGGTGTGGTGCAGTCCGATAGTACAGTATATGCGGACATCGACGCGCTAAAAGCAACCTTGTTGGCGACGACCACCGAGACCGATAAACAATAAGCGCAATTAGGGATGAAGCGAGAGGGGACAGGCTTGTAAACAGCGTGTCCCCTTTTTGTTTTAAGGGGCGGCAGGGGCATCGCGGGTGATATTAGGCACCTGAATAGCGACGTTGTATTCGATGTTATCTTCAATGAACTGCATATTCTTGGGGGAAGTGAGGAACATCGTCCAGAAAACACCGACGTTACGATCTGCAATCCACTTAGGTTGACCGCTGGCAGCCAGATCTTTTAGGCTGAGGTTATTGGCTTTAGCATCCCAAGGTTGGCGGGCCGCGTCTGCATCAAAGGGGACAGCGCGTGCGGAAAGCCAAGCACCCGTCGGCGCAAAGAGTACGGGCGCGGTGCTAATCACGTCGCAATTCGTCACAATATCTTGATAGTATTGGTAGTCCCAACCCCCGAAAGCATCGGTCTTATGGTTGACGTTATTCACGAACAAGGTCAAGGTTTCGACGACCGGTTTGGTGTCGGTCAAGGGGAGCGTATCGGCCTTAGCTGTATAGTTATAAAGCTGCTTGTTGAATGCGACAAAGCTGATAAATTGACGCACCTTGTCATCTGAAACACGGTCTTCCAAAATTTGAACGTTGTTCACGCCCAATTCGTTGATCCAGACAATATGGTTATCCCCATAAATGGTACAAGGTGGTACTTCACTGAGTGCTAAAAAGGGGTCGGTATCACCGCCGGTTACGTCGGCACGGAAGACGATTGTTTTGGGGTTACGATCCCAATCGATGGGATTTGATTGGCTAACAGGCGCATTATTGGTGCCGCCGTTGACCGCACAGGCTGTCATAGTCACCAATAGAACTGCCAAACTCATTAACAGGCGTTTCGTCATACTAGGTTCCCTTTGGCAAAAGTAGCTCGACCCATGTGTGCAGCATCGTGGTGCAAGATCAGTTTCTGAGAGCGAATGTTAAAGGATAATTGGACGACCTTCTGTTTTGATTGTATTACAGACTCTATAGGAGAGATAGTTGAGTTCTGAAGGGCTGATTAGCATGCAACCGTCGAGGAGGCGTGGGATTAGCGGAGCGTGGTCGTTCGTTCTGAGCGAAATCTAACCTCGTTTTCATCCGGTGATGTGCTATGCTTGGGCGGAAAACAGCGGACAGGAGTCCTATGTCGATCGAAAGCCCTACAACGGAAGTATCTCCAACTATCCCTGTCCCAGATGCCCCGACACAGGAAGAAACGAACGCAGGTGTTGCCCGTGCCAGTAGTATTATCGCGATGGGTAATCTGGCAGGACGCATACTGGGATTGGTGCGTGAAATCGCGCTGACGAATTTATTCGGCGCGTCACGGGCTGTGGATGCCTTCGAGGTGGCGACCAGCGTACCAACCGGATTTTATGATCTGTTGATCGGCGGGCACGTCAACAGCGCGATTATTCCGGTACTGAGCGAAATCGCGACCCGCGAGGGACAAAAAGCGTTGTGGGGGGTGGTCTCGGTACTGCTGAGTTTGGTGACGGCAATCCTTGCCATACTGATTCTTATCGTGACGCTGATTGCTCCACAGGTAATCGGTGTGGTGGGCAGCGGATTTGATCCCCAGAAAGCGGCGCTGGCAACCCATTTGCTGCGCTTAATCGCGCCATCGCTGCTGTTTATGAGCTTGTTCGCGGTGATCAGCGGTACGT
>JACDGI010000367.1 GCA_013821665.1 Anaerolineae bacterium | reverse complement strand
CCTATTCACCGACTATCGCAACCAATATCCTGATCTCGCTAAAGAATGGGATCAAGTGATGGATGGTCAACTGCCGGATGGCTGGGACAAAGATATTCCGGTTTATACCGCCGATAAGAAAATTGCTACCCGTATTGCTTCCGGTGAAGTCCTTAACGCCATCGCCCAGCACATCCCGACCATGATCGGTGGTGATGCGGATCTGGCTGGCAGCACCAAGACTCTGCTTAAAGGTTCGCCCAATACCGGTAAAGGTGATGTCAAGGGTCGCAATGTTCGCTTTGGTGTCCGTGAATTCGCTATGGGTGCTATCGTCAACGGTTTGGCCGTACATGGCGGCATCATCAAGCCTTACAGTGCCACCTTCTTGACCTTTAGCGACTACATGCGGAACGCAATCCGTATGGGTGCACTCATGGGCATTCCAACGATCTACGTGTTCACCCATGACAGCATTGGCCTCGGTGAAGATGGCCCGACACATCAACCCATTGAACAGGTCGTTTCACTCTCAACGATTCCGCAGTTGACGGTTATCCGTCCGGCTGATGCCAATGAAACGGCTGCCGCATGGCATACCGCTATGACACTGCCCCATCCGGTGGTACTCATTTTCACGCGCCAAGATTTGCCGGTTTTGGTCGGTGATCATGTCCGTCCCGGTGTGGCTAAAGGCGGTTATATTTTGGCCGAAACTGGTGGGACACCCGACATTATTTTGATGGGTCGTGGTAGTGAAGTGCATATCGCCAAAGAAGCCTACGATGTACTGGTAAAAGAAGGTGTCAAAGCCCGCTTGGTGTCGCTGCCATCATGGAACCTGTTCGACAAGCAGGATGCCGCTTACCGCGAAAGTGTTCTGCCGCACAGCGTCACCCGCCGCGTCAGTATCGAGGCAGGTGTCACGATGGGTTGGGATCGTTATGTCGGTTTGGATGGTGTGACTATCGGGCTGGATCGCTTTGGTGGCAGCGCTCCTTATGAAGTGCTATATCGCGAGTTTGGTTTGACATCGGAAGCGGTGGTCAAAGCCGCCCGTGATTTGCTGTCGAAGTAAATAGTCACTTTGATCCGATTGAAGGGCTGGCATGTTGTCAGCCCTTTTTGTTTAGGAGTAGATTGCGATGGGTCATAGCTTTTCTGCGCCTGAATTGGGAACATTGGCATATGGCTATTTGTTAACCGTGATTGATGACGTTGTCGAAGCTCGACAAGAAAATTGGGTATCAAGTAAATATCGTGATAGTAGTTATAGCCATTTGTTTGCTGACCTTGCTTATGCTGCACTTGTTTACTCCGATAGTGACGCGCTAGGGCAAGAGCGGCTGGATAGCATTATTGATGGTTACATTGCTGAGCCATTTGCATCGGCTGTTCGAAATGCTTTGAATATGGTCGATTCCAACCTAATTCATGGCGTGTTGACAGGCGTGAAACCGTACATGTTAAGCGGTTTGTTTTTCGAAGAGCGTTGGAAGAAGTTAACCAAGCAAAATAGGACGAAACCTTTACTCATGATTGTCGATAACTCTCCGAATCTAGCAGAAGGGACACGGGATATATTCGAGCTAGAGGGATTATGTCCTGACATTTTCGATATCGATATTACACCACGAGATTCGGGAGCTGTTTGTTTGATCTGTGCATTGGCCTTTGAACCTGATTTTATGTATGTGGATATAATGCTCGTCGGAATATCAGGCATAGATATGATGTGGTTTGCACAACAATGGTTTAGTCCCCCACATATGCCCTATTTTGTGTTTACCGCTCTTGAGTATGGCAGACCTGCAAAACAGCGTGAAGCGTTGTTGTATGGGCAGGCAATCGAGGTTTTTCAAAAGCCTGGTGATTATAGTGAAATATTAAATGGCGTTGAAAGGTATTTAAAATTAGTGGGTCTTATTTAAGGATTAATTCATGACATTTCTACTAGGGATTGATATTGGCACGTCGAGTGCAAAAGCCGTTTTGTTTGATGTTGAGACCAGCCAGATTGTGGCTGTCGCAGGGCAAGAATATCCTATTAATCATCCTGCGCCAGATCGAGCTGAGCAAGACCCTGATGATTGGTGGCGAGCAACCGTTGATGTTGTAAAGCGCGTCACATCCGAAGCGAAGGTTCATTCGGTAGCAGGCATCAGCTTCAGTGGGCAGATGCACGGCACGGTGATGGTTGGCAAGGATTTGAAGCCAGTAGCACCTGCCATTATATGGGCGGATCAACGGACAGGCGCGACTGTGGGGGAACTGATTCCCTTGTTGGGTGCGGAGGCTTATGCGGCCATGGCTGGAACGTTACCTGCGGCTGGTTTCATGGCGGTGACGTTGTTGTGGCTGAAGCAGCATGATCCGGCGTTGTTAGGACGCATCCACAAAGTGATGCTGCCCAAGGATTATGTGCGGATGCGGATGACCGGCGAAGTGGCGACTGATCCCAGCGATGCGGCGGCAACAGCACTCTTCAATGTGACGACACGCGAATGGGCCAGCAATATTGTCGATAAGGCCGGACTGCCAGCGGATATACTGCCTGATGTACGGGCATCGGTGGCAGTAGCCGGTTATTTGCGGGCAGATGCGGCAGCAGAACTCGGATTGCGAGCTGGAACGCCGATCATCATGGGCAGCGCAGATCAACCAGCACAGCAAATCGGCAACGGATTGATTAAGCCGGGACGTGGTTCGGTGACGACCGGCAGCGGCGGACAGGTATCAATCCCATTTGTGCGGCAAGCGGGTGAAGTGCTGAGGACTGATCCCCGTTTGCACGTATTTAATCATGCAGTGCCGGATACATGGTATGTGTTGGGAGCAACTTTATCGGCAGGATTATCGCTGCGTTGGCTGCGTGATCTGGTGGGGTTAAAAGGCGTGGTGGAGGCCTATCCCATTCTGAGCGCGGAAGCGGCGGCGGTTTCGGCGGGGGCGGATGGCCTAATCTTTTTGCCCTATCTTTCTGGTGAACGTACGCCGCATATGGATGCCTTGGCGCGAGGAAGCTTCATTGGTCTGAGCGCACATCATACACGCGGGCATCTGGCACGGGCGGTGATGGAAGGCGTGACGTTTGCATTGCGTGAGGCACTCGAAATCAGCCGTGAGTTAGGTGTGAGTGTGGATACATTGATCGCAGCCGGTGGCGCGATGGAAAGTGATGTGTGGCGGCATATTCAAGCCGATGTCTTTGGTGTACCGCTGCAACGGACACTGCTCAAGGAACAGGCCAGCGTGGGTGCGGCCTTGATTGCTGGTGTAGGTGCTGGGGTTTACCGTGATTTTGATGAGGCTTGCCAGCGAACCGTGAAATACGGCGATATTACCGAACCCGATGCAGCAAACCATGCCCGCTATGATGTGTTATATGCCCATTTCCGCGAACTGTATCCACGTCTGAAAGGCGACTTTCACCGGCTGGCAGAAGGTTGGTAATTTTTGAAGGGCAGAGCGCAGCAGGATGACAATCACACCGAATGTGATTATTGCGGTTTTATTTTTGTGATAACTTCAACTCATATTGAATCAAAAAAATCATACTCTGTATATAACAATGATTACTAGTATGAGGAGTTATTTTATGGAATCCGCAATTCCAATCTGGAACTAAAGCTATGCCTTTCGACCCTAATATCCATCATCGCCATTCAACCCGCCTTAAAGGATACGATTATTCACAAGAAGGCGCTTACTTTGTGACGATCTGTACCTTTAGAAAAGAATGGTCATTTGGCGAAATTCAAAACGACCTAATGACACTCAGTCTCTATGGAAAAATTGCATCAGATTATTGGGCTAGAATTCCTAAGCATTTCCCTCATATTGAGTTAGATGAATTTGTCATAATGCCGAATCATGTACATGGAATTCTTCTCATTAATGACTCTACAGCACCCGTAGGGGCGCAACATGTTGCGCCCCTACGCCCTTGTCTTATCTTGTACGCCCAATTTCAAACCAAACTATAACTTGACTCTGATAGCCTTTTTGTTCTATACTAAAGTGTTGTAATTTATAAGGGGAGAAATGTGACAGTTCAAAACACCATCAGTTTAGATTTACCATATACTGTTATGCAGCAAGGATTTGCGTTTTCGGCGGCATCCTCCCTCATATCCGCTGCAACGGCAGTGTCATTTGTGCGGCGGCGGCATTAGCCGAGCTATCCGCTGCACTGGCGGCATCAGCCGAGCGTCCCGCCGTGCAAAAGTGCCAATTCGGCGGCAACAGCCGAGCCTGCCGCCTGCCATTTCGGCGGATATATTGCACAATTTGCAATAAATGCCACAAGTGATTCCAAAGGCAAAAATCACTAGACCAACACCAACGAATAGGACTTTTGGCCTATCTTGGAAAATGGGCTAAATTGACCCTGTACAGTCGGCTAGGAGTGTGGGATTATTAGCGGCGGTAGGGTATAGAACGTCTTGGTTTCCACTGCACATTGAGTATCACTTCACTTCTGCACTGTTTGCCACCTCAGCTTATCTGCCCTGTCAATCATATTTCGTGTATCGTGTATCCAGGAGAAAACCCAAATGGGAACCAAGCTGTACGTCGGCAATCTGTCTTATTCCACAACCGAAGATCAAATCCGCACCCTGTTTTCACAGGCCGGTGAGATCGCCGAAATCGCTTTCATCATGGATCGTGACACCGGTCGCCCTAAAGGGTTCGGTTTCGTCACCATGAAGACCGAAGAAGGCGCACAAGACGCTATCAAGCGTTTCAACGGCCAGACCGTTGACAACCGTGCCTTGACCGTGAACGAAGCTCGTCCCCGTGAAGAGCGTTCGAACAGCGGTGGTGGCTACGGCGGCGGCAACCGTGGTGGTGGCGGCGGCGGACGTGGCCGCTTCTAGTCGAAGCGCCCGCTTAAGTCATTAAGCAATTTAAACCGTGTGGGTCAAAAGCCTACACGGTTTTTTTATTTGCGTAAAATAACCCCCACCCTAGCCCTTCATCTTAGTAATTTACAAGACGACACTTTTTGCAGATCGGCCAAGAACCCCCACCCCAGCCCTCCCTCGCAAGCGATGGAGGGAGCTAATTCAGGGAGGGATTCATCATCGTTTTTAAAAGTGTCATCCCATGAACCCGTAGTAACAGGGGAAGGAACCAAAAGAAAATATTTGAGATCGAAATTTAGGTGAGGTCGTCGCTGTCCATCGTGCGCTTGTTGATGCGTTCGATCTTCATGATGAGGCGTTCGTCGGGATCGGGGCAAGCGATCAGCGAGTCGCGTTCCAGCCAATCACCGGCCTCAAGCTGGCGCTGCTTGGCTGCTAGGAATGGCATCAAACTGTTGAGGGCGTAAATACAAAAATGTTTGCCGGGGGGCAAGCGAAACTGGTTACTTTCAACGAGGTCAAAATAATCGCCGACCTGCATACTGCATACCGAGCGCCCTTCGATGGCTGTCACGGTCACGCGCAGGTCGTAAAGTTCAAAGTTGTGGGGCATGTCCAATCCTTATGTAAGATGGGACGGAACCAGCCCTAGCCCATCGTCAGGCGGAAATTTGTTCTTGGGCTTTCGCGATCTCTTTGCGTGCAAAAACGAGGGCATCGGCCAGATCATGAAAGGTAGGGACCATTATGCCGCCAAACTGGGGCTGCTGCAACGCGGTACGTGCCAAGCTAATCCACTGGCTGGTGCCGACGTAAACGGTCTGAATACGCGGATCGGCAGTCGAACCAGCGGATTGGGTCGAAACGACTTTCACCGTTTTGATAATGTCCATAAACGAACTGTCGGCGGCTGTGTAGTCGGCGATGCGGTAGATTTTACCGTCCAGACCGTCGATCATCTTGGCGACGGTATCAAACATCATTTTGAAATCATCAGCCGCTATGAGTCCGGTAGCGGTGGCAATGAGAATCGGTTCGTTGGCAACCCACTCCATGTTAAAGCCCATGTGTATTAATCCCCTTTAGTAGCGTCGTCCGCAATAAGCTAGACATCAACAAGCGCTTTGGCTGTTTGGTTGGCGATTTGGGTACGGGTATAAACCAGCGCATCCTCCATATTTTCGAGGGTGGGCAAACGCATGGCAGAATACTGGGGCTGTTCGAAGATGGTACGCGCGAGGCTGACCCAATGAGTCGAGCCAACAAGAATAGCTTTGATACGCGGGTCGGTGGTTGTGCCCACATTACCTTTGGAGGCCATCTGCGACATTCGGATGAGATCCATGAAGGAACTGCTGGCTTCACGGAAGTCGGAGATGCGGTAGATCGTCTGATCCATACCGTCAATGAGGCGGGCGGATTCTTTAAACATCTCGGCAAAATCCTGCGAAACCACTAGACCCTTCGCGGTTGCAATCAAGATTGGCTCGTTCGGTAACAATTCCAGTGTAAAACCCATGAGTTCACTTTCTAAATCCATTAAAGGTCGAAATGACATGCTTCATTTTACCTTTAGGTTGTATGCAGCGAACACAAAGAACTTATGCATAATGCGTAAATTTTAGGGCAGGTGTGGACTGCCCATGCGGAGGCGGTGTTCTTACGAATTTTCCGAGGGATTTATAGGAGTAGCAACAGCCGGTTCGTTGTCACCTCCGAGGCGGCGACGGGCTGTTTCGCGCCGTCCAACTGCCGGAACATGGTTAGTGGCGTGAGCCAAGCCGAAGACCGGCATATTGCCGTAGACCGCTTCATATTTGCCGGGTTCGATCATATAGGTTTCGTGGAAGATGCCGACTGTGCCATCCGCCCCAGCGGATTGATTAAAGCGCTTCCATGCCGCGAGGTGAGGGTCACTTGGTTGGCGGGCAAAGCGTTCGAGGTCTTCAAAGGAGCGCCAATACTGCACCAAGGTCACACCCGGCCAGTAGACAAAAAATTCTCCACCGAGAAAGCCTTTTTCGGGATGGGTATATAAATCGCGAAGCATGGGTGCCATTGAGTTGGCGACGGGTAGCCATTTACGTACGGACAACAGGTTATTGATGCGCATCCCGATGATAAATACGACAAAGGGATCTTCCGTCTGGGCAGTAAAGCGTCCGGGTATTACGGGTGACATTGTAATTATCTCCAGTATCTATATGTTCAATACTGTATATGTACGCACATATAAATAAAAGGTTGCATAGTAGAGAAGACAAAACATATCGCCAAGCACGCCAAGGCATACAGAGAACGCCAAGACATTTTAGACAGATGAATTTATGGACGGTTGGCGCAATACTGCGATGAGGGTGATGAGTTGGAACAGGATTGCACCCGATGAGCCGAAGACCACGAAATCCATCTGCACGTTGTCCTTGATGACGAGTCGCGTCACAGGCCAAGCGATTGTATAAGCCAGCGCTACTGTAATGGCCCACATGATTGATGCCCCGCCCTTACGTTGCAGCATATAGGCTTGCACCACACCCAAAATAATGCCGGTGACAGCCGCCCGATTAACAATACTGGCGGTATCAGTCGCCGTGCTGAAGAGTGCGGTACTCAAGCCCACACCGGCTGCCAAGCCAGCACTGGTGACTGCAATCCAACGGGCATCTATAGTTTTGCTGTGGCGGAGCGCTAACCACTGCGCTCCGCCAATACACGCCCCGGCTACAGCACCACCGAGAACACCTTTTAGCGGATCATCTACCCCGCCAATGATGAGATAGGTCAGGCCGCCGCCGATGGGAAAGCCTAGAAAAGCCAGTACCCAGCGTCCGATTAAACCCCACTTGGTCGTTGTTGATGAAATCGTCATGCTACTTTGATCTCTGACTTGGGATGCGCCTTAAAGTAGGCAACTGTTTCGCGGACAGCTTGTTCGATAGAGGTGGCTTTCATGCCAAAGGCTTTCTCGAACTTGGAACTATCGAGAACAAAGGGTTTCTCGAACTCATAAAGCATCTCGACAATTTCACGCACGTTCGGATTGAAGAGTCCCATCACGCTCAAAATCAAGCGACCACCGGCACGTATTTTCAGGGGTTGACCCGCTTCTTTGTAGACGAGCGCGGCTAACTGGCGCTGAGTCAACGGCGCGGGACTGGGG
>JACDGI010000366.1 GCA_013821665.1 Anaerolineae bacterium | reverse complement strand
GTGAAATCCATATTACCGAAGCCGATCCACAACACCTTGAAATGATCGCCCTCACATTTGGACGGTTAGGAGTTCATTGGGAAACACAAGGCGAAGATATTTTCGTCCCCGCTGTCCAACACCTCAGTATTGTTCCCGATTTGGGCAATCGGATGCCCATCATAAAGGCCCAACCGTGGCCCGCCTTCCCTCCCGACTTAATGAGCATCGCCCTCGTCATCGCAACACAATGTGCTGGTGCCGTACTTTTCCATGACTGGATGTATGAAAGTCGTTTCTTCTTTACTGATAAATTGGTTCGGATGGGCGCACGCATTACCCTCTGCGATCCTCATCGCGTATTGGTTCAAGGCCCAACAGCTTTGCAGGGACAGTCTTATATCACCAGCCCTGATATTCGAGCAGGTATGGCTATTTTGTTGGCTGCGTTGGGGGCAAAAGGCCAAACACGTATCTTCAACATTCGCCAAATCGACCGGGGTTACGAACGAGTTGAGGAGAAATTGCGTTCGCTAGGCGCAAATATCGAACGTATAGAAGATGATCATCCCGTAACTGATGAAACTCAGGAAACTCCATTTGCCGAGCATTAGAGTTTCCAGCCTGTTTCGTTAAGATTATTATCCGTAAGTTACTGCAACGAGTTTAAGTACTACCGTTACCGTTTGACCCATTATTGCCATTGTTCGCGGGAACCGCAGGCAGTTTCACGGTAGGAATTTTACTAGTATCAAATTCTAACAACATGGATTGATAACGTTCGCGATAGAGTTGCGCCCGTTCACGCTCCAAATTCCAGATGCGTCCCAAACTGTCTTGCAGAGGCGGGAACTGCGCTTCAATTTCAGTCATTTTCGCCACGAAGCGATCAAACTCCTTGTCGTGGCTGCGCCAAACCTCATCATTGGAAATTGTAAATTGCTTCCAACGCTTTTGATCGTCTGCCGTCCAATCATTCCATTCCTGACGGAAACGTTCTTCGCTTAGACGCTGCATTTCAGCAACTTCGTTGATACGCCGCTCCAAACGGTCACCAATACGTTCAAAGTCATCAATGATCTTTTTCATATTGCGATAGGCTTCTTGCCACGTCTCAAAGCGCTCGATGTTACGCTGCATTTGGCTATCTTGTTCACCAAAGCGTTTTACGAGTTCAGCAATTTGTTGATCGCGCTGCTGTATTTGGAGTGTTTGCTGGTCAATAAATTGCTGGATTTGCTCACGGCGTTCACGTTCGCTGTTCTGGACATCTTGTACACGCCGCTCAATGCGGAGTGTCAGGTCTTCCAACAGGGTCAGCTTAGGTCGAACACCATCCACTTGCTTTTGAATTTCAGGAACTTCCGACTGGACTTCCGATACACGGCGGCTGTCTTGCCTACGTTGTTCTTCTAAGAATGCCAAACGACGATCTGGTTCTTCGACCTTCTTAAAAAGGTCATCCACCCGCTGCTGTAAGGAAGCCACCGAGTCCGAAACACGTTCGCGCTCAACTTCATATCCCGGCAGTGTACTGGTCTGCCGTTCCATTTTCTCCAGCTTTTCAGTCAGCTCACGAACGGGACGCATAGCATTCTCACGGGCAAGGTCAGCGCGGCGTTCGCCTTCGCGCTCAGCGGTTAGCCGCTTTGCCTCCACGTTTTCAATGAGTTGAACAACTTCTTTACGAACCTGTTCAATCAGATCTGATTCTCGCCCCGAAGGTGTGATTTGCGTGCGTATCACCGTTTGGTCGGATTCCATGCTATTAATCCGCTTGGAAAGCATGGAAACCGTATCCTGCTGCTGCGCCAGCCGTTCTTCTAAGGTTGCAATCGTCGCTTTGTCGCGCCGACGCTCTTCATCTAGCCACTCAATCATCCGTGCGGCTTGGTTGATGTCCATTTCCGCATCCTCCGGGTTAACAACATACGACTTCATTCAGGAGTCGAATTATAACACAAGCATGTCATGCTCTCCCACTATCTCACAATTTGGCATGACGTGGCACCTCTGTTATCCTCCTAGACACGACACACCATCAATTGGAGACTTACCTTGCCGCCTACAGATCGTATGATCGCTGAAACCACCCTTTATGTACGCTATGCCGAAACCGACGCGATGGGCATTATCCATCACGCGAGTTACATCGTCTATTTTGAAGAAGGACGCAGTAATTACGCACGGCAGCGTGGGAGTGATTATGCAAGTTTTGAACGCACTGGCTACTTTCTCACTGTAGCCGAAATTAATGCTCGTTACATCAAACCTGCCCGTTATGGGCAGCAAGTTACAGTGAGATGTTGGATTGCTGAAATGAAAAGCCGTGGACTTACTTTCGGCTATGAGATTGTCGATGCCCAATCGCGTGACATCTTGGTGGAAGGTTCTAGCAAACATATCTGCATTACCCACGACGGGCACGTATCACGCTTACCCGAAGAATGGCGTGCGTGGGGAAATACCTGAACTTTGACACGATTCGAGGGCAGACTATACTTGAAACTCAATAATGAAGATTAGTCTTTACTGAAAAGAATTTGGAGTACTCATTATGGTAACTTACGCTGACCGTCCTTGGACAAAAAATTATGACCCCGGTGTACCGGCAAGTTTAGAACCCTACCCCAATGTTACTGTCCACAGCTTCTTACAAGAGGCTGCTAAAAAAACACCCAATAATCCTGCTCTTATTAGTAGCGCTCATCTACCGCTTCTTGGGCGCGTCAGCAGCTCGGTAAGCTATCAGGAGCTTGACCAATATTCGGACGCGTTAGCGGCTGGTCTGGTCGATATGGGGCTGAAAAAAGGTGATCGTGTGGCGTTGGTCATGCCGAACATTTCGGCGTTCGTCATTAGCTATTACGGTGTTCTGAAGGCGGGTGGCGTGGTAGCGGCCACGAATCCCACTTATCCGGCTGACAAAATGCAGTTCCAAATTAATGACTGTGATGCTCCGATTGTCATCACCATGAGTCTGTTTTACAACACGGTCAAACAGATCCAAGCGAAGACCAAAGTCAAAAAAGTGATTGTAACGAATGTCAAAGAATATCTGCCCGCTACCGCCAAATTCCTTTTTACGTTAGCCAGAGAAAAAAAAGAAGGTCACCGTGTAGAAAGCTTGCAAAATGGTGATGTGTGGTTTCAGGATGTACTGACGAAATATGCTGGTAAAAAGGCCAATATCGATATTACTCCGGGTAAGGATTTGGCTCTTTTCCAATATACTGGCGGCACAACAGGCGTCTCAAAAGCGGTAATGGCAACGCATCAGGCGTTAGTCGCAAATACGCTTCAAATGCGTGCCTGGCTTTCTGGCGGGGGTGATGCTGGCAAACCTGATAAATTCTTAGGGGCTATTCCATTATTTCACGCATTTGGTATGGTAGCCGTTCTCAACTTCGCGATTGGTGTTGGAGCAGACATCGTTCTCGTACCGAATGCCCGTGATATTGGTGATGTACTCGACAACATTAACGTATTTAAACCCACCTTGTTTCAAGGTGTGCCCGCCCTATATAACGCTATCAATAATCATCCAGATGTGAAAGCTGGTAAGGTGGATTTGCGCTCGATACGAGCATGTGTCAGCGGCTCAGCCCCCTTGCCCCCTTCAACAAAATTGGAATTCGAGCGTATTACAGGTGGCAAACTCCGAGAAGGCTATGGCATGAGCGAAACGCCTACAGCAAGCCATTGCAATCCCATGTTGGGCGAGAATCGCACTGGATCAATTGGCCTTCCGCTACCCGATATGGATGTGAGAATCGTGAGTCTTGATGATAGTATGACCGAAGTGCCAATTGGCGAAATTGGGGAAATTATTATGTCGGGGCCGCAGGTCATGGTTGGCTATCATGGTATGCCGACTGAAACCGCCAACGTGCTGCGCCAAAAAGACGGCAAAAACTTCATTTATTCCGGTGACATTGGGCGGATGGATGATGATGGCTACTTCTATATTGTTGACCGTAAGAAAGACATGGCGCTAATCGGTGGCTTCAATGTCTACCCGAACAACATTGAAAAAGTATTAAGTGAGCATCCGGCGGTGATGGAAGTGGGCGTTGCTGCTATTCCCCATCCTGATGCTGATAAAGGTGGGCAAGAAGCGCTTAAGGCATGGGTCGTGCTGCGCCCCGGACAGACAGCCACTGAAAAAGAATTAATCGACTACTGCATGAAGCGGTTGGCACGCTACGAGGTTCCTACACGCATCAGCTTTATAGGCGAATTGCCCAAGACGACTGTAGGAAAGACTTTGCGGCGTGAATTGGTGCAAATGGAGATGGCGGATCGGGAGAAAGCGCTCCAATAAAGGGCTGATGTTTTAGTCCGGCTAAAGAGTAACTTTGTCGGATAAACGATTAAGGAGAAATTGGAATCGCTGAACGACGAACCACTATTGAGGAACTCGTCGGCTACGAGTTTCCGCCTATTACATTTAGCTATTCGGAAGGTGATGTTTGCCTAGTTAGGACTGTGATGGGTTTATGGAATTCGAATCAGAAACGGAACTGATTAAGTTGTGTTGGTCGTTACAATGTCACCCGGTGAAGATTCAGTCGGCATAGGCAGGTAATAGCCACGGTAAAAGGCTCTGGCTGGCCCACGATTCAGATACCATACTACATAAAAAGTTACGAGGAGGCCAAGTGCAAACTGACCGAGCGATAACGCGTTCACTATTGAGTCTAGTGAAGTCGTACCGATGTTCAAGTTTTGTTGGCTAAGCTGTCCCACGACGACATTCAGAATGTTGAAAAGAGTTAAACCTACGCACGTTAGCATCAAGATATAACGCATAAATGGTCGGCGACCGCGCCAAGCGAAAAACGCAATTATCAAAAAAATGAGCGCAATGAGAGCTTGCAAAAAAATCTTATTATCAGAAATACCGAGGAAATCCGCCCCCATCGCAAAGGGCTGCGGTCCGTCACCCGCTAAAGTTAGGTTTGAAAAATGCAGACGCACAGAAAGTAGGATACCGACTTCCATTAAGGGGAAACAGGTGAACAGAATCAGACTTGCGAGGATAGCTAGTGTTACGCCAAATGGGCGGGGCGGACGTTGCATTTTTCCTCCAGAAAGGTTTTTGTAAGAACGCTATACGCAGTGATTAGCGACTTATATTAAACTATGTTACAATTGTTACTATCCAACGATGGAGTTGCCACCAAAGTGAAGTGATAATTATGAATCTTGATAACCTGATTGATGTGTCATACCAGACATTTCGGGAACAAACCCAAGTCGCCCGCTTGATACTTTTGCATCCCCGCAGCCGTTATCGATCCGTTTTGGTCGCCAAACTCTTGAACTCACTCGATACCAAGGTGCTATATTATGCGCTTGGGCCTGATGATATTGATCTTAAATCGCTCATCGCAGGATTAACGCATGATCTGGCGAATCAATTCCCAACTTTTGGACGACACATTAATATCTTACCCCCAAACAAGGCAGCTAATTTTAACACATTAGTTGAGACGTTTGCTCAAGACCTCGCAGAGGTTAGCCAAGAACCTTTCTATCTGATATTAGACGAGTATGATCGCAGCGATAGCGCGGATGATATTCAACGTTTTGTGGAAAAGTTGGTTGCAAACCCAAACCATAACTGCCGCGTTATTATTAACAGCCGAACGTTGCCTAGACTGCCGTGGGTATCTCTGATCGCACAAAAGCGGGCTGTACTTTTAGAAGACAACCTGCTCATTAAGCATGATTTTTACCGGGTTGAAACTACCGGAAAGCATAAACTGGAAGTGTTCGCACTAGGGCCTGGGCATGTAATTATGAACGGCAAGATCATAGAAAGTTGGGAAGGACATCTACCTCGCCTGCTATTTTTCTTCGCACTTGACCGTCCGATTATTACGCGATCCGAAATATGCCAAGCATTTTGGCCGGAACTCCACATGGATCAGGCCGTAAATGTTTTTCACGTTACTAAACGCCGTTTGCACAAGGCACTCGATATGGATGTGCTGGTGCATGACGGGGGCTACTATCGGATTAACCCCGACATGGCTATTCATTATGATGTGATTGACTTCGCGACCGCCTTGATGGATGGGAGAACGTCAGAGGGTAAAGAACGGCTAACATCATGGCAGCGAGCGATTGACCTGTATAGGGGGCCGTTCCTTCAAGGGCACACGGATAAGTGGATACTTGACCGACGTACCGATTTCAGAGCAGGTTATTTAGAAGCTCTATCAGAGGTCGCACGTATTCGACTTGAGGAAGACCGCCCTGAACATGCTTTGGGACTGTTCCAGAGAGTATTAGCCGAAGACAGCGTTCGCGAAAATATCCATCGTGAAGTGATGAAGTTATATGTTACTTTGGGGAGACGAAGCGAGGCAGCAGCCCATTATCAACGGTTGGTTGATGATTTGAAGCGGGATGGTAAAATACCATCCCCTGAAACGACGGCAGTCTACCAAAGTATTATGGCTCAGTAGAACTTCAGCTTATTAAATGAAAACACCCGTCCAAAATAGGCGGGTGTTTTTGTTTCAATTGCCCTCGGAGAGATTCGAACCCCCGACCAACGGTTTAGAAGACCGCTGCTCTATCCCCTGAGCTACGAGGGCAATGGTATGGATTGTAAAGCGGGCAGGAATGATAGTCAAGCGGATTGAAAGCCAGAAGTTACCTATAACTCAAGTTAATGACATTCGCAGTATTTGTGCAAAGGGTCATAGTCCGCAGAAGCATACTCATACACCATTAATTTGGCGTTCGTATCCTAATCACGATGTTAAGTGATAATTCTAATGACTTAGTAAATCCGCATCGAATTACCAGCATTTTCGTTATAGAACATTTATTTCATTTCATCAAGCAAAACTGATAATTTGTTCTAGCATCGAAGGATTGTCTTCATAAGCGTTCTGAGGTATACTCTATCAATGAAGAGTCTACGGTATTTCCCCGAATAGACGCATCTAAAAAGTCCGTATTTTTCACACAATGGGACTATGAAGTAAGGAGCTGCCATGGCGGAGCAAGACACCGCGCAAGTCAGACAACAGAATGACGCTGATATTATTCGTCTTAACCCAATGGAGCATGTGCGCAAGCGCCCCGGTATGTACATCGGCGGCACTGATAGCAAAGCGCTGCATCATCTGATTTACGAAGTTGTTGACAACTCGATTGACGAAGCACTGGCTGGGCGGTGCGACCACATTCTGGTAACATTATACGATGATGACATCGTATCGGTACAAGATAATGGTGGTGGTATCCCTGTCGGTATAAATCCCAGCACGAACAAACCTACTGTCGAAGGTGTTATGACCGAAATCGGCATGGGTGGTAAGTTTGGCACGGGCGCTTATAAGGTCAGCGGTGGTTTGCATGGCGTAGGCGTTTCGGCAGTCAATGCGCTATCAACTGAAATGCGAACGAACGTATTCCGCGACGGTTTCCTGTGGGAGCAGATTTACAAGCAGGGTGTTGTCGCAACAAAACTGAAGAAACTACGTGCATTAGAGCCGGGAGAACATTCCGGTACCAAACAAACCTTCCATCCTGACTTCACTATTTTGGAACACAACAGCTTTAATTTCGACACGTTAGCACAACGCTTCCGCGAAATGGCGTTTGTTACACGGCGCGTGAATATTACGCTGAAAGATGAGCGTAAGCGGCCTATTCCACACGAAACGACCTTCTACTTCGAGGGCGGGCTGTATTCCTACGTGCGCTACTTGAACCGTAATCGCAGACCACTGCATGATCCGGTTTATCTCGAAAAAGATATTGAGATTTCACGCGAAGGAAAAGAACCGATTGTCATCGGCGTAGAAGTTGCCTTCCAATATAACGACTCGGCCAATGTCGTAGAAATGGCATTCGCTAACACCATTAATACGCCGGACGGTGGTACACATCTGACCGGTTTGCGTTCAGCGATTACTGGTGTTATCAACCGCTACGCACGTAAAGCGAGTTTGCTGAAGGATAAAGAACCCAATTTCTCCGGCAGCGACACGATGGAAGGCATTACGGCAATTGTCAGTGTGAAGCATCCTGATC
>JACDGI010000365.1 GCA_013821665.1 Anaerolineae bacterium | reverse complement strand
GATGTGCTTTCCCCGCAAAAATGATCTGTACTGGGAACTCCGGATTGTTCAGAATTTTCTTCAAACGTTCTGGATTGCGGAAGAGCAGGGTAGCACGTTTATAAGTTGCAAACCGCCGCGCAAAACCAATCGTCAGGGCATCAGGGTTTAACACTTCGTCTGAGGCCTCAATTTCGCTCAGCGCCGCCCCGCGTTTTTCGAGTTGCTCACCTAATCGCAGCCGAGTGAAAGCGACTAATCGCTCGCGCCGCCGTTCATGAGTGCGCCACAATTCTGCGTCCGGTATCGTATCCACTTTCTCCCACACGTCAGCCCGTTCTTCATCACTGCGCCATGCCGGGTCAAGGTAACGATCAAGCAGCGTTGCCATTTCACGGCTGACCCATGTTTGCACATGGATACCGTTCGTCACCGAATCAACCGGCACTTCATGCTCCGGCACATTTGGATACAGCCACTGCCACATGTTGCGCGAGACTTCTCCGTGCAGCTTGGCGACCCCATTCGAACCTGCGGATAAATTAAGCGCCATCACCGCCATCGAGTACAACTCGTATGTCCCCATGTTTTCGCGACCAATGTTTAAAAATTCATCGCGCGAAAGGCCGAGGCTCCGGTAATAATCTGTAAAGTGTTCATCAATCAGGTCGAAGCCAAAGCGCTCCAAACCGGCTGGCACGGGAGTATGCGTGGTGAAGATATGGCTCGCCGCCATAATTTCTTTGGCTTGATAGAAGTTGAGCTTCTTCTCCCCCATAACTTGTCGGATACGCTCCAACGCCAAAAATGCCGAATGCCCCTCATTCATATGGCAAATCGAAGGTCGCAAATTGAGCGCTTCCAACAAACGAATCCCGCCAATGCCCATCAAGATTTCCTGCCGTATGCGTGTGCGCTTGTCTCCGCCATACAAACGGTCAGTCAGAATGCGATCCTCTTGTCGTGTGTTCTCTGGGACGTTCGAGTCCAGTAGGAACAACGGCACACGCCCCACCTGTACTTTCCAGATTTGGGCATACAATTCGCGTCCGGGCATCGGTACCGAGATTTTAATCGGTGTACCATCAGCTTTACGTTGTAATGTTACCGGTAGTACCGAGTAGTCATTAATTGGATAGAGTTCTTGCTGGTAGCCATCTGCGTTCAGATATTGCTGGAAATACCCTTCTTGATATAACAGTCCCACACCCACGAGCGGTAAATCCAGATCACTGGCACTCTTGAGATGATCCCCACTCAGAATCCCAAGTCCGCCGGAGTAACTTTGCAAGCACTCAGTGATGCCAAACTCCATCGAAAAGTAGGCGATAGTTGGCTTCTTTAGCTTGCCGTAATGTCCCCTGTACCATGTACCTTTGTCGCTCATATAAGCATCAAACGACTCGCATACAGCACTCAGATTTGCCATAAATGCGGGATCTTCAGCCGCTGTTTGTAGTTTTTCTTGGCTGATGAGTCCGAGCATCCATACGGGGTTGTGCCCCGTCTCTTCCCAAAGCTCACGATCCAGCCGCCGGAATAAGGCGATGGTCTCGTGATCCCATGCCCAGCGCATGTTAAAGGCCAGTTCTTGAAGTCTTCGTAAAGGTTCCGGTAAATTGGGTATCACGTTAATGCGTGTGACAGGTTTAACCATTCAGTGTGTCTCCTGATTGTGTCGTTTCTTGGGTTGTGCTTTTGGCATTATACATGCCTTTTTCCTTACGAAGAATAACAGACTGTCTCCTAAAGAAGCAACTTTTTTGGTAAGAAGTGACGTTCTTCTTAGCAAAAATATTATTCAATTTACACCCTTTACGACGTTTTACCCTATGATACAATCTGTGGCTGGTGAATAATTTCCCAAATGCAATGTGTAGAGTAGTTTTGTAGTGGAGGAAGAAATGTCTATGCTGAAGAAGCAACCCCTCAAGAGCAAACCGGTTTGCAAAGTCACATTCACGCTGCCAGAGTCAGTGAAGGCAGAAAACGCTTACCTCGTTGGCGATTTTAACAACTGGGACGAAAAAGCCACCGAGATGAAGAAGCTCAAGAAGAACGGTCAATTTACCGTGACCCTTGAACTCGCTAAAGAGAAGGAATTTCAATTCCGCTATTTAGTGAATGGTGCCGAGTGGCATAATGATTGGCACGCCGATAAGTATGTACCGAATCCTTTTAGCGGCGATAACTCAGTCGTTGCGACCTAGTTTTCAATGCATTTTCAACAAAAAAGGGATACATGTATCCCTTTTTTGTTACCTATGTCCAACGTAGGTTATTCGCCTTGTGGCAGCGAACGCAATGAAATGTAATCAATGACATTGTCGCCAATGCAGCGCCCCTGTCGCATCCCATTTTCAATGCCTGTACGGAAATCAACGCCCCCGTATAGTCGCGATGTAGATGATTCCGTTGCGGCTGCCTCAAACGATGTATATGAACGCACATCCAGCTTGTTTGCCTGACCCGAACTATCAGTGAAACCCACGGTACCAAACATCCGCGTTAAGACTTCTGCGGCTGCTTCAGCCACCACGGCATGTACAGACGGATATTCTGGAAAAGCCGGAGCCGCAACCAACGACTGCCACTTTGGATCAATATACTTCTGAATATAGGTCACAGGACGCAGCAGATTAATTTGATAGTTCAGTGACAACGCCGAAATATAAGAATCGCCGAGCGAAATCCCCATTAGCGCATACAACATTGAGGCTCGTTCCAGCTTCAATTGCAGCACATCAATGACCTGACTCCCAATCATGACCCAATGACCGGCGTTTGTACCGGTTTCACCCGGATTGTCTTCCCAATATTGGGCTGTCGCTTTTTCGGCATCCGTGAGGTTGTCACCCATATTCTTGATTTCAAGCGCTTGCAAATAGAACGACGATTCTTTCTTCGCGTCGAATGTCAAATTGGGCTGTTGCGCACAGGCATCTGCCGAGTACAGCGCAAAGGGACGAATTTGCCCCCAGAAGGGTTCAACCACTTTCATATCTTTGGCTGTTGGAGCCCATAGTGAAGGATCACCGGCAGGCGTTTCCCACGTCATGCTGCGTGTTTCCGTATAGTTGTCAGCCGCCGCCCACTCCAGAAGAGTCTTGGCGACAGTGTCTCCATAGGCTAAAGACTGTTTGATGATTTTCGGATCAATCTCACTTTGGCGGTCTTTCGCTTCACTATCGCGCAGACTTTTTACAGCCTTTTGGGTATCGGCTGCGCTCTTGGGGAACAATCCACCAATGACCGTCGAAAGTGATCCATTCGCGACAGTAACCCAATCGTAGATTTTGCCTTCGTCCGGTTGTGGCATATCAGGCAGCGATGTAAGCTGACCCGACATCGAAATGCCGTCCGGCATACCCGGTAGAATGGATTGATAACCACTAATGCCCGCGTAAGCGTATAAGCGTGAGGCTTCTGGCGCGGAAATTTTCTCTGCCTCAACACGGTCATAAAGCAGTTGCATCCACTTCATCAGAATTGTAGGCTCAAGATCACCCGCTGGTACTGATGTCGCGTCTTGTGCCAGTGTGCGGTTGGATTGTGGCAAAACCAATAATCCGAGCGCTAATATCAATGCACTGAATAGCGTGATACGCCAAATAGTTTTCATAAACGTCCCTCGTTGGATGAATGAAATCACACTTATAGTATAGGTGAGTTTAGGATTGATCGAATAACCGGCTCATGTACGTCGTTTGTCTGACACAAAGACGATGCGGTTAGCCGATTCGTTCCGCACGGCGAATGGTGATGGCTAAAATCCATTCGGTAACGAGCGATTGTCCCAGCGCGAAAACCAGCAGTGCGATGCCAAAGAAAATTGCGTAGGGTATGGTCGCCCAAATCTCACTGTAAAACCCAACATGCAGGAAACGTAATCCCCAATCGCCGATGGCCGCATACGCACCTGCCAAAATCCACGCAGGGCCATCGCCTAATGTGAGTTGGTTATTGATAAATTGTGTTGTGGCGAGTGTGAGACCCACGATAATCAGCAGACGCACCACGATAATAATGAGCTGAGTCATCACATTGTAGATACGTTGTTGCACATTCACAGCAATGAATAATCCGATAGCCGCTTGCATCCCCACCGCGGTCAAGGGCAGCAGCAGCGCCGCAGTCATCAAGAAGGCCAGTAGCAGCGCTCCCACAATAGGTGAAACTTCCGGCGTAATATTGTTGATGAGCAAATCGATATAGCGCCCTTGAAAGCCTGTCAGATCATATAAAATTCCGAGTACTAGAACTACTCGGATGACCATCACCAACCCTAGCAGCAGCCGCAGACGATAATAGACGCTGGCCCATTTAGCACGCAGCGCCACACCCGCGCCACCTTCCGTTGCCCGCAAGTTATCCCACGCCATCCGTCGCTTGTGTTCACTCACCGTATTCACAGTTAAGATCATAGCCGCGAATTGCAGAATGATTTGCAGCACAAATGTCGGCCAGAAAAGAATCGCCATCGCGCTTTCAGTCAGGCTTTGCCCCGGCACATTTTGCAAGAAATTGGTGCCAATGAAATAGCCGCCGACAAACAGCAGCACAACGATTAATGAAAGTCCAATCGCCTGTGCATATTTCACCCGTCGAGAAGTGCGTGAGGCTTGTCCAAGTTCATAGCGAATATGTGGATGTTTGGCGCGTGCCCAATCGGGAAGTTCCATGCCAAGTCGTTGCAACATAGTTAATCTGCCTGTTCTGTCAATAAATCACCAATAGTTGCTTCGAGCCTACCGAGAGCCTCGGTCCATTCAGCAGTTGACACACGGACATACTGCCCATAACGAATATAATAAATATAGGTCTCCGGCACAATCCCACCGAGTTGTTCCTGAACTGCCGCACCATAAACCCCAATTTGTAAATGATAACGTAGGGCATGGTTGCTCAACAACTTTTCGTCGCCGCCCGCTTTGTAGCCTTTAATGTGGCTGGTCTTGTAATCCAGTACGACCCAACTGCCATCTTGCCGCTGAAACAACACATCCAATATGCCGTGAATGATGCGCTTGTCACTGCGATAAACAAAAGGAATTTCCCTATAAATCTGCTGTGCTTCTTTCAACCAATCGAATACCGGATTATTGCGCATTTTACTAATGAGCTTATGCGCCTCTTGAATAGCGTATTTACGCTGTCCTTCATCGACAACGCCCAATTCCCACGCATAGCTGTCCAATTTGTCATCAAAATCATGACCATCTTCTTGGAACTGCCACCAACCCAGCACCTTATGCACCATTTCACCGATAATGCGTTGCGACACTTCGCGCGGCGTTCGCAAACTCACTTGGTCGATTGTCAGCGGCGCATCATGAAGCACGTCACGTCGGAAGCGCTGCCTAAAAAGTGGATCAATTCGCGCACCACCGGCATCTGCAATTTGCGTGGCAGTCATATGGCGAATGGCAGAACTCGCCTGAATCTGAATGTTAGCCGTCAGAGGCGCTTGATTGTCACCGGGTAGGGGAGTCATCCTCTGAACATCAGGATTCGACCACAAGCTGGCGCTATAGCCTTCAGTTTCATCAAAAGTCGTGTCAGTTGGCGGATGTTCAGGCACACGAATGTGTAGTTTGCCCCAACTCCGCTCGACGGTGGCAACACCCGGAACTAAAGCCTCGCCCAATTCGAGTGCGGTACTGATCCAACTCAGCCATGTATCTTTTGAACTCTTAAGTGTTTGCCCACTCAGTAGCAGATAATCTTGTGCGCGTGTGGCTGCTACATATAACAGACGTTTGCGCTCAGCAACCTCACGCAGATTTTGAAGTGTTTCCGCCTGTTTATGTGAATAGCCGCTGACTATTTTTTCTTCGTCCGCATCATAGACTTTGCATACCAATCCGTAAACCGGGTCAAGCATCACGGCATCGCCGCCAAAATTGCCCTTGCTCCAACCAATATCCACCAATACCACAAGCGGATATTCCAAACCCTTGCTGGCGTGGACGGTCATCAATGTCACACTGTCTTTGACATCAACCAGTGCCTCGCCTTCACGTACCTCACGCGTCGTCAGATCATGTAGATATTGTGAGAATGCGCCAAGAGTAACTTGGCGGCTTTCCTGTGCTTTGTCGATCAGTTTTTCAACGTTTCCGCGTCGTCGCGCACCATCTGGTAAACCGGTTAATGTGGCGAGGTAGCCTGTTTCATCTAGCGACGCTTGCAGTAAATCAGCAATTGGAACCCGTCCCGCCATCGCTTGAAGTCTCGTCAAACACTGGTGTGCGAAGTTGATTTGTTCTTGTTCATCAATCGCTATTTCAATGGACTGACCGAGCGCTTCGAATAATGGCAGTCGCTTATGCGCATCTTGGGGATCACGGTACAATCGGAGTGCCAACAACGCATCATCACTTAAACTAAACAGCGGCGAACGTAAGGCCGATGCTAAAGCCAGATTATCAGCCGGATTGTGCAAGGCTGTGAGTAAATTCAGCAAATCCCACACTTCTTGGCGGCTGTAATAACCGCGTCCTGCCACCGTCACGAATGGCATTTGTGCTGCTTTAAACACATCCTCATACAGCAGAATGTTGCTCATCGATTGGTAGAGGATCGCGATGTCTCCGTAATTAATGGGTCGGATGCTGCGCTGACCCTTGTCATAAATAGGCCGTTTTTCATCCTCGACAATCGCTTTAAGTCGCTTTGCTAATTCGTAAGCTTCCCACCTGCGGCTGGCTTCCGCGTCCATCTTCTCTTCACTTAAATTTTTGTCGATGTAAAGCACTTCAATCGGCGCAGCATCGCATGGCGCATCAATTCGTCTCGCCAGCATCAGTTCGCCAAGCTCGACCTCATAATCACGGGCACGGTTGCCTGCATCTCGCACCAAAATCTGCCCGAAGATATGATTGAAACCATTCACCAATGAATGATGTGTGCGAAAAGAATCAGACAACGGCACATCGCCACCACCAGCTTGCCTAATTTGCCCCTTCACCTGCTCAAATACGCTCACATCCGCGCCGCGAAACTGATAAATACTCTGTTTCGGATCGCCCACCACAAATAGGCTCCCACCCTGTTCAATATCGGCTAATCCGCGCACGATTTCCCACTGTACAGCGTTCGTATCTTGAAATTCATCGACCAGCAGATGTTTGAATTCCGCGCCTTGATAACGCTCGCGTACCGTTGGATTGTTGACCAGTAAATCGCGTGTTAATCGTTCTAAATCATTAAAGTCCAGTAGCCCGTCTTCCTGTTTTCGTGATTGGTACACAGCTTGTGCCTGCTGGATGAGCGTCGCCCACAAAGGTAATAAGGTTGCTGCTTTATGATCAATCGTGCCAAGTGGCTCACCGACTGCTGCTAAAGTTGCACGTACAATTTCGCGCAGGGTCTTTAGTGTTGCTTTAGATTCATCGAGTATTTCTTTGCTGCCCCATATTGAAGCTGACCCGCCGACCCAACTCAGGATGCCGAGCTTCTCAAGTGCCTCAAGACATAGTTGAGTATCTTCGCTTGAGCCTACAATTTCAAGCAACGCATGGCACGATGCCCACATGTCCATTAACTTGTCGCCATTGGTCGGCCAGCCACTTGCAGGTTGCCATCTGGAGGCTGCAATATATGGCTGATGGTCACGCAATTCTGTGATCCGATTGGTCGCGTTGGTCTCCCATATTTGCTGCCAGTGGGCTAAGAGATCTTCTGGTAGAGCAGGTATATCCTCGGCAATTAGCTTAGCCAACGTCTGACGAATCAGTTGCGTATCATATTCCGTGAAAAGCTGTATTGTCGCGCCGCCTTCATGAGCAACCGCTTGCAGCACATCATCAATACTGTCATCGAGGAGTATCCGCGCATCGACTTCATCCATGACCTCGAAGCCCGGATCAACCCCCACCTCGGCGGCGTTTGCCCTTAAAATGGACGCGCACAATCCATGAATGGTGTCGATGCGGGCGCTTTCCATCGCGCCCATCCGGGCAGCCCAAACATCTTGCATATCCATTGATGCGTTACTGAGCCGTTGTTCGAGCGCTTTGCGCACCCGATCCCGCATCTCTTGTGCGGCTTTTTTGGTAAAGGTAATAG
>JACDGI010000364.1 GCA_013821665.1 Anaerolineae bacterium | reverse complement strand
TGTTTGGCTTTCATACTGTGCCTTTTGAGGACATAAGGTTTACCTGAATAACCACTATTTTGGGCGCAAGCTCACGAATGCTGTCCATATCGGGGATGCCATTATCCAGCAGTTTGACTGCGTAAATCTGAGCCTCACGCGGATGCACTTCCATCACGCGAGCAACGATGGGGATAATGGTCTGGATGTCGGTAAGTGCTGCCGCCTGCCCAGCATAATTACGTCCTTCGATACGTACCTCAACGTCAGTCGGCTCCTCAAAGTTGTGCCACCATTTACGGAAACGTTTCGTGAGGATGGTGATTGTAAGTCCCTCGCGAAAATAACCGACCGGTATGGTGTAATGCTGGTTCGACTTTCGCCCGGTGAAAGTAATGAGTAGTATCATTTTGCTGATCAGACGATGCAGCAGCGGCAGCCGGAGAAGGGTTGCCATCATTCGGTTCATGGTGGGCGAGGGTGTCCAGGTCCAGGGTCGCTCATTCAATCGTGTATTTGCCATGATAGTTGTGTCTCCACATCCAAAATTCCGTTTCCGTCACTCCATACTTAATTGCTGATTGCGGGTGCTTTCTTTAAATAGGTGTCATCATCCAACTGTTTGAGCATGAATGCTGCCATATCAGCACGGGAGAGACGGGATGTGATGTCACCAACATAGCCGATCTTCAACGTGCCCTGTGGCGGTTGGTCAGTCAGCATGGGGACGCGAATAACCGACCAGTCCCGATCTGAGTCTCGGACTTTAGCGACGACCTGTTTCATGTCCTCAACAGCATTTTTTGAGAGCAGATTCAACAAAAACCCAAAAAGATGGTCGATGAATTTGGGCTTATCCAAAGGGTCACGAACCCCTGCTCCAGCAGAGATGATGATACGTCGGACGTTGTGCTGCTTCATAGCGTTCAAAATATGATCGATGCCTTGACTGATGACAAACTCTGGCTTATTGCTGCGTGGTCCCAACACGCTCATCACCGCATCAGTCCCTTGAATGACCGCTTCGACATGTTCAGCATCCAGAATATCGCCCTGTAAGACCGTGAGTTTTGGATGCCGGATTGTGAAATTGGACGGTGTGCGCGCCAGCATCACGACTTCATGACCGGCATCCAGCGCTTGCTGCACCAGATGTTGTCCGGTCTTCCCTGTACCTCCAAAAATGGCGATTTTCATGTTCTTATGTCCTTTCTGACAGCACATATGGCTGAGTCACCTATCAAATGTACGAATTCATGTAGACCAGTCTACATATTAAAAGGAAAAACAGAAACGACTTACAAGCTGTGTTTCACCCACTCGCCTATGGCCTGAGCCACCTGCTCCAAGGGTTTTCGACTGCGGCCCGTGCGACACAGAATTACGCCACCCTCAATAGAGGCAATAATCATTACGCTCATATCAACAGCGTGATCCTGTGATATCCCTCCAGCGCGGAGTTTTTCTACGAATGCTGCCTGCCACGCCGTATAAATGCGCTGGCATTCCTCACGCAGTGCTTCACTGGATGAGGCTGTTTCCAGTGCAATCGTGGTAATCGGCCCACCCGTTCGGAAACCGGAACGTTCAACATTGAGGGCAATGTTCATGATAAAGCTGCGAATAGCCTCGGCAGGCCCCGAGATGAGCGCCAGGTTCTGCTGGATGCGCTCTAATACGATATCCCCAACCCGCCGAACGGCTTCGACGGCCAGTTCTTCCTTGCCGCCGGGAAAATGATAATACAGCGATCCCTTGGGGCTGCTGCTCTCCTTGATAATCTGATTGAGTCCGGTGGCGTGATAGCCCTGCATCTCCAGCAGATTACAAGTGGTTTCAATGATTTGATCACGGGTTGAAGTCATATTGTCCATCCTATCTTTGAGCCTAAGCATAGAGATGGGTTTATTTATTTGTCAAGAGTGCTAGTTGCCCGTCTGAGGCTGGGCTGCATTTCGGGAGCGATATCAAGAGCAGCATCAGGCTGCCAGGAATTGCGATAATCTTCAGCAAATTGATCAAAGCCGATTGGGGGTCGCCCCAGAAGCCTCTCCACATCTTGCGTGACGGTTTTGGCATTTCCGAAACGGGTGATGGTGTAGAGCGCCGTCATAATCAGGGTGTAACTTAACTTCTGTCCGAGAGCAAGCTGCCGCCGGATAAAAGTGATGATTGAGGGATGGGTATAGCGAATTGTTCGATGCAAAGTCGCTGACAGCTTGCTCGCCACTTGATCATAATCCAGTGCCTCCGCCCCGGTGAGTGTATATTTCTGGTTCGTATGCCCGGCTTCGGTTAACACCCACGCCGCGACGGCAGCAATGTCCCGTGCGTCAATGAAACTGGTTCTGGCATGACTCACTGGCAGTGCGATTTCATCATGATCGTGGATCTCATTGCGGTGCGTGGTAGATAGGTTTTGCATAAAGAAGCTGGCACGCAGGAATGTATAGTTTACGCCTGATCCTAACAATAGCTGCTCAATCTTATAATGGGGGACAACACGATTATTCTCGACCCCCTGAATGGACAAAAACACGATTTGCTTAACCCCGGCTTTGACCGCTGCCTCGATAGCAGGTGCGATATCTCGTTGGACATTGGACAATGCCGGCGGACGCACGAGGAACATCCGCTCAATACCTTTAAAAGTAGCAGAGTACGTCTCAGGTTTCAGAAAGTCGAAGTGGGTAATTTCAAGGTTATTACCCAGCCTCTCACTTGCAGTCTTAACATTATGTACACCTACTCTAAAAGGAACCCCTATGCGCTGAAGCTCATGGACGACTTCTGTGCCCACATTGCCCGGAGCGCCGGTGACAAGAATGTGCGTTTCCATGATGTGCTTCCTTTTTATCCAGAGTTATCTTAACATCTTTACGAATTATAGAGACTGGTCTATATAAATGATAGTGACAAATGTAATCCGGTGAAAAGGCGTTTTCCTACTGATGGAAAACCGGTACGTTACATCAGACCAATGCGAATTTATCCGTTACAATATAAGAACAGTGTGTTCCAAGCGTTCGATTTGAAAGCCAATAAGTATTCGAACAAAACTTTCCGTTCTAATTATTACTGTTACGTCCAATAATTCTATGAACTCACTAAAAGAGCGGCAGTGGCAGCTTGGTGAAGCTACCATCATCGAAACAGCACGAGAGCTGCTCGTACAAAAAGGCTATGCTGAAACCAGTATGGACGATATCGCTGCGCATCTGGGGACGGGTGAGGCAACGCTCTATCTTCATTTCAAATCGAAGGAAGAGCTTGCTCTGCGTATCATTAGCCATGAGATAAATAGCAGTGCGGCGGTGCTGCACTTGTTCGATCCCACCTTGCATGTTGCTCAACGTTTCCAACTTTTGCTTCGTAACGGAATCCAACGTCGTATAAATCTAGGAGAGGCCCGTATTGAACGGCTTCCCAAAGAGATTTTTTCTCATCCAGACTTTGTAGCGGCACAGCAAAGAGCGGCACTGGCCAGCATGAACTTAATCGAAGAAGGGAAAAAACAGGGGGACATCCGGCAGGACATACCCACCTTGATTATCCCTCATTACATTAAAGCTATATTCAGCGCCGACTACACTCGACTTTTGGAAACAGAAGGAATAACTCTGGAAATCTTTACAGACCATATAGAATCATCAGTGGAGCATTATGAAGAATAATAGACGGGTCATTTTAACAGGTGCAACCGGTGAAATCAGAATGCCGTTGGCACAGAAATTGGTTGAGCAAGGTTACGAGCTCGTTGTGTTTTCGTAATCCAGACTCAGCAAAACATAAAGTAATCGGGGCAGTCGAGTATGTGAAGTGGGCAGCTGAGGAAGAAAGTGACTAGATGCGCCATGTGGACGTTGCCTACGCGGTCATTACTTGTGTTGGAACTAACATGTTTACGCGCCGATATCGCGGAAAATTTGCGCGAGAAATCAGCCGCAGGCCGGTACATGTGGGCTGGTTAAGGCTATAGCATGGGCACAGGTCAAATCTTTGGTGTTCATCAACAGCTCCCCGTAAGGTTATTATGGGATTACCGATTTTGACGACCGCCTGATTGACAAAAATACACCTGCGGGCAATGGTGATCACTGGGGGCTTGAGAGTGCAGAGCTTGATGCTGAAGCCTATGGCGTGCGCGTTGTATCCATGCGAACTGGCTATGTCTTGCATGCTCAAAGAGATGGATTGGCACAGCAGGTTGAAAGGCTGCGAAAAAATCAAGGCGGTGCGACGCACCCTCAATGCATGGCGGTCATGGAGTCATATCACTGAGGAAGTAGCTTTGTACTTGTTTGCACTAGAAGATCAGCGAGTTTCGGATGGTTTGAATGCGACCGCGCCCAATCCCATCATAAGTGAGCAATTTGCCAACCATCTCAGCATGGCCGTTCTCGGAAAAACAAACACAAAAGGGTTTCCTGGCATTATACTCCACATCCTGCTTGGACCAGCCGCTGATCTCTTGACACACGGCAAGCGGATAATCCCACGTTAAGCCCTGGACCTTGGTTTTCAGTTTCAGTATCTCACTCTCGAAAATGCATTGTCTGACTTTGTGCCAAAGAACCTATAAAGCAACTTTTCTAATTGGCTTTTATATTTGAGCTACACGGCGGTACTTTTCTGGCGTTCATTTGCAATCAATTCACGTGCTTTTTCCAATGTGCTGCTCATTCGATATTTGTTTTGCCAGCCCGGAACAATACGTGAACTCACCTGCATGAGTGATAAAATAAACCGGTTAGATGTAACGACAACAATAAGCCCCAATTTCTTATTATCCTGCTTAAGCGCTGCACCTGAATGCGAAAAAGCGCTTCCTTGAGGTATAACACTATCCGCAAGGTGGGCAATAATATCGACTGGATGCTCAACAGTTAGGGATAAATCAGTCGATGCTTTCACAGCATTATAAAAATCATCCCATGTCCAGTGTTCATAGCGTATGTAAATAATCGTTTTATCAACGTTATCCCATTGTATCGAAAAAGGCATTGAAACTACCCCTATATGTCCAACCTAACGGTTCATCTATTGTAAATGCCAGACATACGGCGATTTAATTGAGCTTAAATGAGTTCATAAATTATTCGTTCATTAGCCATTTTGAACGAACATCAAAATTACAAACAGAAATCATTATTAATCATATCGATAGCATTACCTATCATCTGATTCATTATATTTTTCCGCACAATCTTTTAAGGCAAGAGGCATTTCGCGGCTCTAGAACCGCTAATATAAAGGCACTTAAGAAACGAGAGCAACAGTTCTTTGTTGCAGAAGATCTGAACCTTAGGAAGACGGTCAATGCAATAAAATAAACCTTTCACATTTACTCAACCGAGATCTAGCCTCGCTCCAATTGAAAATGTCATCTTCATTCAACATCTATGATTTAGCGGTTACAATTTAGGATGATGCTACGATTGAAGAACAATTTAAATCTCCAGTGTTAATAGGATTTGGAGGAAGAAGTGACCTATACTTTTACTTGGTATGATGATGAACATACGATTGGACATCTTGATATGCACGGAAAGGTGACCTGGCAAGAATGGCATGAAGCAGTCGATAATCTTGTTGAAGAATTGAAAAAAGTGTCCCATCGCATAGATTTCATTTTTAACGATAGGGCAGGTTTGCCACCCGGAAATCCCCTGCCTCATCTCAAAGCGACAATGGCAAAATTCGGTAGCCATTCGAATATGGGAATAGTTGTTATGGTCAGCAGACGCTCAATAGCTAGCATGGTCGGAGCATTCGTCAATATTGTGGCCAAGGCAACCAAAACAGACTTGAATCGTAATGGTGGCTTCGTTAATACAATTGATGAAGCTCTAGTGGTAATTTCTAAAGATCGCGCCCAACGTAATTTGATTAGGTAAACGACTGTGTGTAATTAATATTGTCTGCTCCCTGTAAGTTGTTTTGCAGAAAAGCTACTGCACGGCTTCAGAACCTATGAGACACGAATAGGCTGCTCAACATCTAAATGCAGCTCCCTCCATTATGAAATTTGCCATTATTTGATTCATTCCTATACATTCGCTTTTCCGAAATGCCTACAGTAAACTTCATAACATGAAAATCGCTACGTACAACGTCAATGGCATCAATGCTCGCCTACCTGTTCTCCTTCGATGGTTAGAACAAACACAGCCGCATGTTGCTTGCTACAAGAGCTGAAAACGCCTCAGGAAAAATTCCCAATCGAGGCCATGAAGGATGATGGCTATGGCACTGTTTGGCATGGGCAGAAAAGTTGGAACGGCGTTGCCATTCTCGCTCGCGGCACAGAACCTCAGGAAACCCGGCGCGGTCTGCCGGGCGATGCCGATGACATGCATAGCGGTTATATCGAAGCTGCCATTAATGGAATACTGGTTGGCTGCTTGTATCTTGCAAACGGTAACCCCGCGCCCGGTCCTAAGTTTGACTATAAGTTGCGATGGTTTGAACGCTTCATAAACTATGCCGCTGACCTTCTTGCAGAAGAAGTTACTGTCGTACTAGTTGGGGATTACAATGTGATTCCCACCGAAATGGATGCTTATAAACCGGAGTGCTGGCTCGGTGATGCCCTGTGTTTTCCCGAAAGTCGTGCAGCCTTTCATCGGCTTGTCGCACAGGGCTGGACAGATGCGGTGCGAACCATTTATCCCACGGATCATATTTACACCTATTGGGATTATTTCCGAAACGCCTATGGGCGTGATGCAGGCTTGCGGATTGATCATCTCTTACTGAGTCCGCAAGTTGCAAGCCACTTAACGGAGGCAGGAGTTGACCGTGAGGTACGTGGCTGGGAAAAAACCAGTGATCATGTGCCGACCTGGATCGAGCTAACCCCATAAAGTCAGCAGAATAATTTCTGACATAGTCGGCATTCGCAGCAGTTTGCCCAAGAAATAATTAAAAGTGCTTCGGGCTTGCTGTCTAACTCAGTATTGGATTACCTCACCTCGTTCGATAGATTATCACTGTATATAGATTGCACAGCGGTTGTTAGGTTAGGGGACTGGTAAACCGGCACTTTGGAAAACCTGCACATCCTAAGAATTCGCCACGGGGTCCCTTGCGCTTGACCAGCGCTTTTCCACACTTTGGGCAGGTGCCGTATTCGCGGCTGACAGGCGCGGATATGGCTGCCGCAGCCATACGGGGAGCCTTGAGTGATTTCGTACGTCGAGTCCGTTTTGGAGTGGTTGCAGTACCTTCGGTTCTACCGCTGGAAGGGGCAGATTGCGCCAGTGTTGCCGTGATAACTTGCTGCCCGAACAAAGGCGATACCTGCGTCCAGAATCCACGCAAATAGTCGCGCCCATTCTGTTTACCGGCAGCGATGTCATCTGTCGTTTCCATCCCGGCGGTGAAGGATGTTTCAAATAAACCCGGCAGCTTAGTTGAGAGTACTAGGTGGACTTCTTTGCCCAGTGCAGTCGACACCAGTTTGCGGCTTATAACATCGACATAGCCGCGCTGTTTGATGGTCGCGACCGTCTGCGCGTATGTAGATGGCCTACCGACACCGTTCTGCTCCAGAGCTTTAATCAGCAAGGCTTCGGTGTAAGGTGCAGGTGGCTTCGTGAAATGCTGCTGTGGGGTCAGTTTGAGCGGCTGTACTGGTTCATTGGCTTTCAATCGCGGTAGGCGCTTGTTCGTAGGCGGTTCTTCTTCGTCCTCTTCGTCAGCTCGTTTGACTGCATCTTGCTCTTCAGTGTAACCATAGACACGGAGGAAACCATCAAAGGCGAGCTGGGAACCTTTGGCGCTGAAGAGAGCTGCACCACCCACCACGCTGACAAGGATTTCGTTGAAGATGGCATTTGCCATTTGACTTGCGAGAAAGCGCTTGTAGATGAGTTCATATAATGCGGCAGTCCGTTCACCTTCTTTACCAAAGGTCAATCGTAAGGCTTCCGGTGATACATCCGTAGCGGTGGGGCGGATACACTCATGCGCTTCCTGTGCATTGCCTTTGGCAGCATAGCGGGTGCTGCCGATGTAATTGTCACCATAGAGCTGACGGATAGTCGCCTTGGCCATCGCTTGACCTTCGGG
>JACDGI010000009.1 GCA_013821665.1 Anaerolineae bacterium | reverse complement strand
CTTTGCTTGCTGATTTTGGCATAGGTGCGTCGCAGATCGTGGCAGGCTACGTTACCTGTTGGCTGTTTACTTGGCAGGGTAGGTCTCAATAGCACTCTCGATGTTACGCGGTGTAATTTTGTTACCTACGCTTACATAAGAAAGCGATTGCCATCCAGTCGCTTGCCCAGATGCTTCTTGCCCTTAGCGTTAGACTCGATGAGAACCTCATCCACTGATAGCTTCATCATCTTCAACTGGGCGTAATAAGTTTCACGCAGGATATTGGTTATTTACACGACCTATTTTATTCACAAAATGAACGACTATTTAGTTTTCTAAAGTCTTTATATTCCACCTCATTGAATGCATTCTTGTATCAATCTACAGCATAACAATATAGGTCATCGAGCAGGAACGCGCATAGCTCTGGCTAGCGCTGCTTAATCCGCTGCGCAATAGTTATTATTTGCCTCCAAGAAGTTAAAAATAGAGATGGGGCGACAGCAACATATAGTGTCGCCCTGCTGATTCTAGTGGGGATTACTTTACCATTGTTGCGGTCGAGTTTATTGTTGCAATCGTTGTTGGTGTTACAGTCGCAGTAGCTCTTATTGTTGCAATAGTCGTTGGTGTTATAGTCGCAGTGGCTCTTACTGTAGTCGTTACGGTTGGAGTCGCACTCGCCATCAGTGTGGGTGCTGGCGTTCCAGTTAGGTTAATTGCCGCCTGATTTTTCAAAATCTTATCTTTAAACGGCAGCGTATTTCCAAACCCTTCATATGTATTCCAATCGGCTATCGCTTTGTTGAATTGCTTAGTATCGAAGTAGGATTCCCCGCGCAACAGATAGGAATAGTCGTATTCGGCGTTAATTTCGATGGCTGATGTGTAATCCTTAATTGCTTTATCATGCTGGTTTCGCAAGGCATAAATCAGCCCACGGTTGGTATAAGAATAATAATCACGGGGGTTTAGTTCAAGCGCTTTATTGTAGTCGTCGACCGCTTTGTCGTAATTCGGGAGGAGATAGTAAGCCGACCCACGATTCGCGTAGGCGTAAGCTGCTGTAGGATCGAGTTCAATGGTTTTGGTGTAATCGGCAATAGCTTTTTTATACTCACTGCGGTCATAGTAGAGATAAGCCCTATTACCGTAGGCATAAACATTATTCGGATCGACTAAAATCGCTCTGGCATAGTCATCAAGCGCCCTGTCATATTCCTGAATTCTGAAGTATGCAACACCACGATCTACATAGGCATCACCAAATTTGGGGTCGAGCTTAATCGCTTGGTTGAAGTCGAGGATTGCTTTACCATACTGTTGGAGATTGTTGCTATATATCTGACCCCGATTGTCGTAAGCAAAAGTATAGTTCGGGTTCAGTTCAATGGCTTTGCTAAAGTTGACAATCGCCTTATCGTATAGCTTCAATTCACCGTAGGCGTTGCCAATGTCATTATAGGCTCCGCTAAAATCTGGCTCGATGTTGACCGCCTTGAGGTAATCGGTAACAGCTTTGTCGTATTGATGAAGTGCAGAATACACTAAGCCCCGGTTATGGTAGGCATCCGCAAAATTAGGATCAAGGTCAATGGCTTTGTTGTAGTCGACGAGCGCCTTGTCATATTGTTGCTGATTATAGTAAACGATCCCGCGATTGTTATAGGCATAGGCGTAGTTCGGATCATACACGATCACCTTATTAAAGTTATCGAGCGCCCTGTCATATTGTTTTAAACCACTATAGGCGTTCCCACGATTGTTATAGGCATCCACAAAATTAGGATCAAGGTCAATGGCTTTGTTGTAGTCGACAAGCGCCTTGTCATATTGTTGCTGATAATAGTAAGCAAGCCCACGATTGTTATAGGCATAGACGTAGCTCGGGTCATACGCGATTACCTTATTGAAGTCATCAAGCGCCCTGTCATATTGTTTTAAACCACTATAGGCATTCCCACGGTCGTTGTAGACATAAATATTATCCGGATTCAATTCAATAACTTTGTTAAAGTTAGTCAGCGCGTTTCTATAGTCTTCGAGGGCGTTATAAGCAAGCCCACGATTGTTATAGGCATCCGTATAATTAGGATTAAGGTCAATCACTCGGTCAAAATCATTAATCGCTTTGTGATAATCAAAGAGCTTATAGTAAGCAAGTCCACGATTGTTATAGGCATCCGCAAAATTAGGATCGAGGTCAATGGCTTTGTTGTAGTCGACGAGCGCCTTGTCATATTCTTGTTGATTATAGTAAATGATCCCGCGATTGTTATAGGCATAGGCGAGGTTCGGATCATACGCGATCACCTTATTAAAGTCATCAAGCGCCCTATCATATTGCTGTAAACCGCTATAGGCGTTCCCACGGTCGTTGTAGACATAAATATCATCCGGATTCAATTCAATGACTTTGTTAAAGTTAGTCAGCGCGTTGCTGTAATCTTCGAGGGCATTATAAGCAAGCCCACGATTGTTATAGGCGTCCGCATAATTAGGATCGAGGTCAACGGCTTTGTTGTAATCGCTGATGGCATCGCTGTACTGACGTTTATAGGAGTAAGCGAGGCCACGGTTGTTATAGGCTTCGGCGTATTTTGGATTAAGAATAATTGCTTCATTAAGATAAAGAATTGCGGTGTCATATTCCGCATAATAAATGTATACGCGCCCCAGATTGCTATAAGCCGCCGCATTAGAAGGATCTAGATTGATCGCCTTGGTAAAATCAGTAAATGCATCATCGTATTTCGATTGTATGAATAATGCGCGACCCCGATAGTTATAGGCCTGAGCCAATTCGGGATTGAGTTTGATGGCTTTGTTGAGGTCAACCAGCGCTTTATCCGAATCCTTTAAACTGATGTAGACAATGCCTCGATTGGCGTAAGCCGCTGCATAATTGGGGTTAATCTCAATAGCCTTACTAAAATCAGCCAGTGCTTTGTCGTACTGGTGGAATGTAGTTGAATAAACAAGCCCTCTACTGTTGTAAGCAAGCACGTTATTAGGATCAAGTTCAATTGCTTTGGTGAAGTCTGATATGGCCTGCGGACGCGCTTGCAAGTAGATCAAAAACAATTGGCCGCGATAGTAATAGGCTTGGGTATTGTCCGGTTCGAGCTGAATGGCTTTGCCGAACTCCGCAACACCGCGTAAGACCTGGTTATTTTGTGCATCAATAATGCCCATATAGATATGGGGAGCCGCCGCGTTCGGATTGTCTCGCATGAGCTGATTGATAATGTCAACCGAAAACTCTGGCAAACCGAAGCCTGCGTTCAGTCCGGCATCCATCAACTGCTGATCCATATTCAGTTGAGTTTGCACGTTAGCAATTTGTGCGGATGCCGCTGATAAAGTTGCTGGAATCGGCGCGAGTGTCATATTGGCAATAGCTACTTGCGTGCGAGCGATTTGCGCCTGAAGTTGTGCTGCGCCTTGAGCGGCGGCGGCTGTCGCAATTGCCACTTGTGCCTGAACATGGACGACGGTGGCACTGCTGATGGCCTGTTGTGCTTGAAGCACCGCCGTACTTTGTGCATTAATCGCCATTCCCTGCGCGACAGTCGCGGTTGCGGCAGCGTTAAGCGCTTTGCCCTGTTGTAAGGTCGCTGTCCCTGCTTGATTCTCAGCTTGTCCCTGTGCCATTGTCGCGCTGGCAGCAGCATTTTGTGCCTGACCTTGTGCCTGTGTGGCACTTGCAGCGGCTTGCTGTGCCGCATCCGCTTGGGCAACGGCTGTCGCTTGGTCATATAAAGCGACTCCTTGGGCGGAGGTCGCACTGGCAGCGGCTTGCTGCGCCGCATCAGCCTGAGCGACAGCCGTGCTTTGAGCATAGAGCGCTGCCCCTTGAACCACTGTCGCGGTCGCGGCTGCATTTCCCGCTTGGATACCCATCACCGATGTGCCTATCGCCACAAGGATGGCGACGATTGCGATTGCGCCTAGTCCCATTGCCCAGCGTTGAGATCGACGGATTTGGGCGGTGAGTTGAGTTTGGTCTTGGGACATCAAAATCTGCCTTTAGTATCAATATTATATTTCTACATTCTAGCTTAATTAACACCAGTACGGATAAAGTGATGCCTCAAAGCGAGAGATCGAGTAATCATTCAGGTGAACAAACCGAACGAGAGGCATCCAGAATGAGTTTACTGGAACTATTCTGCGCCGTCGAGGATTTCTGCAAACACATATATGAAGAACAGACGGGATGCTTGTTATCAAGCCGCAGACAAGAGCGACGACGAGCGGGGCAATTGAGCGTTAGTGAAGCACTGACAAATCAAAGCCTACTATCAGCAGCATAAGCAGGTGTATTTGCAGGCTAAAATCCTTATTTTAGTCACCTATTTTCACCTAAAAATTGATGCTTTTTCAGTCTTTAACCACCTTAATGATTAGTCTGAAACGCCACCAATGATGTGATCATAAAATGGGCCGGCAGCACGAACCTCTGGGATGAGTGGAATTTCGGTGGGTGAAGTGTCGTTCTGAAGGGCATATGCGACGACTTGCTCCAGTGTCATTGCTCGTCCTTCCGCCCACGCTGTGGCTAATGTTGCCTCGTCAAGTTGAGCGCGGAGGGTAGCAACGCCTCGTTCATAGAATTTCTGTAGAAACGATAACATGGGGATGCTATGAATTTCCCGAAGTCTCCTTGCCGCGCCGAAAATGTGTGCGGCTCGGAGGAAATGCCCTTGCATAGCAGCCAGACATGCGATGACTTCTAGCGTGTGGGCAGTCTGCCATTTTTCGCTTATTGTCCGCAAGAGGGTCAAGCTCTCGGCCAGTTGACTCGTCGCTCGCCTATAATTGCTCTCATCAATAGCCGCCATTGCCAGATGAGCCAGTACAATCGCGATGAACCATTGATTGCCCTCGGGTCGGCGGAGCGCTAAGCTCTCTTCCCAGAGTGCACTCGCCTGCTGGACGTAACCCTGTAAATACTCCAGAATACCTGAGAAGAAGAGGGATTGAGCGACGGAGGCTGCATCCCTAATTTTGTGAGCGAGGGCTAAGCTCTCCTCTAAGGGAGGACCAGCGTGTTCAGGGTCGCCGCGCATAATGAATAGCATACCGTATGTTTGCAGCGCTTCGACCAGTCCTGCTTGATCCCCAAGTTCTCGAAAGAGTGCCACGTTTTCCTCATGACTTGACTGAGCCGCGTCTAAGTCACCCTGCCACGCCTGCAATGTACCAAGCCAGCCGAATGCACTTGCCCGAAGTCTACGATCTGCTACCGTCAATGTCCCAATGTCTTGCCGCATTAGCCCCTCGGTCAGCCAAGCGCTCCCCTCGCTCAAGTGACCTCGCTGCTGCCAGAATATGCCCAGCGCCACCGCTAGTCGCAGCCCGGTTTCGCCCCATGCTAATGCTGCCCGCAAATTATCATGCTCTGTTTCCATATTATTCGCCCAGCGTGCATGATATGCCTCGATGTGTTCGGCGAAGGCTGTGAAATACTCGGCATGGTGCTGGCGCAAATTATCCGGTTCTCCACTTGATGCCAATCGTTCCAGCGCATACTCGCGGATCGTCTGGAGCATCGTAAAACGCTCATTCTGTTTAATCAGATTCTTGTCCAGCAAGGATGCTAGGCCATCAAGAATATTAAGATTCAAATTTTCGCTACAGATCGCCTCTGCTGCCTCTAGCGTCCAACCGCCGACAAATACCCCCAATCGCAGGAACAGGATTTGTTCTTCTGTGCTCAAGAGTTGATAGCTCCAGTCAATGGCGGCATTCAGCGTCCGGTGGCGCGGCTCAATGTCCCGCAGCCCATCGGATTGCAACATCAGCCGCCCATGCAATCGTTCTAACAGCGCCGCCGGGGAAAGCAGTTTGACCCGCGCCGAGATCAATTCAATCGCCAGCGGTAATCCATCTAGCCGGGTGCAGATGGCCGCTACAGTTGGCGCATTATCCTCAGTGAGCGAAAAATCCGGCTTTACCGCCTGCGCCCGTTCGAGAAAGAGGGTAACGGCAGAGTAATGAGCAACAGTTTCAACATCGGGCAGATGGGCGAGATCAGGCAAGGCAAGCGCAGCAATAGGCAACTGTCGTTCTTGGCGGATACGCAGTGGTGCCCGGCTGGTGACGAGAATTTTGAGCAATGAGCATCCGGCGAGGAGTTCAGCGATTGGCGGAGCTGCTGCCAGAATTTGCTCGAAGTTATCCAATACAAGCAAGGTCTGTTTGTCGCGTAAAAAGGCTTTCAAACGCTCTAATGACGTTTGTGGGCCAACATCCGGTATGCCAAGTGTATTCGCAATTGTCGCGATCACCAGATCGGCATCGTTGATTGTCGCAAGCGAAATGAAGAACACGCCGTCGACAAATTTATCCAACACCACGCGAGACACTTGCAATGCCAGGCGTGTTTTGCCAATCCCCGGTGGGCCGACGAAGGTGAGTAAACGCGATTCAGGCTGGAGCAACTGTTTACTTATGACGGTTACATCCTCGTCTCGACCGATAAGTAGCGTGGGTTGCTCAAGTAGGTTGGTAGGAGAATGAAACGGCGTACCCCAAGGTGCTGTTGATATTGCGCCCTCGGTTCTGGCGAAGTTTATGAACGTGGCGATTTCATCGGGCGGGATGTGTAAATGTTCAGCGAGGAGTGCAGCCATCTGTTTAGAGGGTCGGCGCTCATCCGCCTCAATTTTTGTAATCGTGACAGCGGCACAGCCGATGCGGCTTGCGAGATCATCCCGTGTGAGATCAAAGACTTTGCGACGCCGCTTGAGCCACTGACCAAATGAAGTTTTGGCGACCATCATGCCTCCGCCCTCATGAATTCGCCCATTATAGCTTAAGCGGTATCCAACTTGTATAAGTTTTTGTATCCGAAAGTACTTCTAAATAGCTATTAAATAGGTTTCAATAAGGTCCAGAATGATATTAGTCTGTCCTTGAAATAAAAATACACAATGAGGAGATCCTGATGAGTAGAATACGTTTGTTCGGCGCAGTCCTAATGGTTTTATTGTGTCTCACTTCAGCAGCGGTTTTTGCACAGGATGCCACCGCCGAACCCACTGCTGAGGCTGCCCCACCGCCCGTCCCAACTGATCCATTGATGCTTTGCCCTGCGGATGTTACTGCAACCACAGTTTGTGACATCATCGCCACAAAAGCCGAAGATATGGTGGGCGTCTGGGCGGTTTATTTTGGTGGCAAACCTGCCTTTCTCCGCTTCAATGCCGATGGCACATGGGTCACCGGCAACACGGCGGAAAGCACTTCAGCGGCTTCCGTCGAAGGCTATCCCGCTGGCACCTCTAGCATTGATGCCGACGGTGTATGGACGACCTTAGACACCCTACTGCCCAATTGCCAATCGGGTCGTTATCTAGTGCGTGTGATTATGGTCGGTGGGCAGCCTGTGGCGCTCAATCTGGCACTCGTCGAGGATTGTTTTGCACCGCGCCAGTCAGACTATGGTTACACTCTACTCAGGGTCGGCGAATAAATCGAAAAATCTGCCCCAATGATTCTGGCTGGGATCTTGTCAGAAGCTTGGCAAGATCTCAGCGTAATATCTGCTGTATGAACCCATTTCATGGGGAAATAAGTCACGATAACCTCGATTTACATGCCCTCTTCATTGATCGAAATATAGCACGGTTATTGTAGTTACCTATACTGACTCCAAAACATCTCGATTGGCATCGTATATGGCGGATTATATGCTGGGTATGTGAGAAGATTTCCCTGCTTATTTTCGTCACCTATTTTAGGGTCAAAAACGTCAATCTTGATCTTATATTTGGAAGCAACTGGGGAAGGTTTCAAGACACAGTTTTAAGGGATTAAATATGGAGATGAATTGAAAGGAAGGGACTATGAAGTCTCCAGAAAACCAACGTTTTTGAGAGAGATGCAAATAATTAGTCTGCCAAAAGCTGTTGAGTATTTTACTAAAGTTGCAACTATTACCTCTACCTAGTGTTAAATAATATAAAAGTTGTTAAGGATAAAATACCTAATGGATCTATCAAAGCTAACAGCTGAACAGTGGACTATTATTATTGCCGTTGTTGGTACATTTTTCGTGGCAGCTGGTTTGATTTTCACGGCCTACCAACTACGGAAAGAATATGCTTGGCGGAGAAAAGAAAAAGCTATTGCTTTCTCGAATTACAATGCTGAACATTTGAGAGGAGTCTACAGCCATATAGTAGATGCTTTGCCCGACTATAACTTGACCGAAGAACCCATTAAATTCGAAATAATCGACAAAGCAATTAAGGAGGATAAAAAGGGAAATAAGGATAGCAAAGAATCTTTATCTGAAGATATTCACTATCTTCTCTCAAGATACGAAGAATTGGGCTTATCAGTTAAGCAACATGTAGCCGATTTTGATACAGCCTATGACCTATTGGGAACTCCAGCCGTTCAGGCTGTTATGGCGTTTAGTGAATATATATCTGACTTAAGAGAAAAAGAGAAACGGCCATTCACTTGGGAACATGCTGTCGACTTTGCAGTTCGTGTACGTGAAACTCGACGCATAGAGATAGAAAAAGGAGAGCGTAAAGCCAAAGCGCTAAAGGCGCTAGGAGATCTCAAAAAAGCTTCAGCTAAACCTCCAGAAGTAGCCGTTTCAGTGGATAAGAAGATAGCCTCAACCGGCCAATAAACTCCCATCAAGGGACTTAACTTTGGGATTGCAGACAATTTAATGAATTTGTGAAAGTAGTGACTTAAAGCCCTAAATATGGTGATTGCAAAACAAAGGTAGCTGGCACACTAAAATTAGTGATACGTCACAAGAATAATCAACCCTTTCCCCAGTGTGCCATAATGGATGAAACAAGTTCAGCTTCAAAGTTTAGTAAAGAAATGAAGGGCGGAGAACAGGGACAAATTGCATGTCAGAATCATCCAAGTGGAATCCAGAAGTAGAGCCGAAGCCGGAACGTCGGCGCTTCACAGGGGAGTACAAACAGCGGATCGTGACCGAAGCCGAGCAGTGTCAGCATGGCGAACTAGGATCACTGCTGCGACGCGAGGGCTTGACCTACGCCCAGATTGGTAAGTGGCGCAGCGCCGCCGCTGAAGGCAAGCTGGACAAGAAACGTGGCCCGGTAGCGAACCCCAATCGTGCCGAGATGCGCCGTCTGGAAGCGGAGAATGCCCGACTGAAGCGCGAGTTAGAACGAGCGGCACTCATCATTGATGCCCAAAAAAAGTTAGCACGCCTGCTGGAGGAAGAGCAATCGTGAGCGAACTTGCTAGCCGAATCGGAGTGAAGCGTGCCTGTGCCGTGCTGAATATGCCGCGCAGTCGGATTTACCGCGAACGTCAACCCAAAGCGGAACCCGTGCCGCGTCCAATCCCTGCTCATGCCTTATCGCCTGAGGAACGGATACACGTGCGCGATATGCTCAACAGCCAGCGCTTCATGGACAAAGCGCCGCGGCAGGTCTATGCCGCCTTGTTAGATGAAGGTCACTACCTGTGCCATTGGCGCACCATGTATCGTATTCTGGCAGCGCATGGGGAGGTCTACGAACGTCGCCTCATCCGTCGTCACCCCGCCTACCAGAAGCCGGAACTGCTGGCACAAGCTCCCAACCAAGTCTGGTCATGGGACATCACCTGGCTGCGGGGAGCGCGCAAATTGGAAAAGTACCCGCTCTACACCGTGCTGGATATTTTCAGCCGCTATGTGGTCGGCTGGATGATCGCTGAGGAAGAAAGCAGCCATCTAGCAAAACATCTGATTGCTGAAACGGCTCGTAAACAGGGGATTCAGCCTGACCAACTCACGCTGCACGCCGACAACGGCAGTCCGATGAAAGGCAAGCCACTGAGCCAACTATTAGTCGATCTGGGCATTACTAAAAGCCACAGCCGCCCGCACATCTCCGACGACAACCCATTCAGCGAGGCGCAGTTCAAGACCATGAAATATCGCCCCGATTATCCTGACCGTTTCGCCTCCATTGACGAAGCCCGGACGTGGGCGCGGCTATTCTTCGCCTATTATAACGATGAACACTACCATTCGGGATTGAACCTGATGACTCCCGTGAGCGTTCATTTTGGTGCGGCGGATGCCATTCAACAGCACCGGCAGAGCGTTATGGCGGCGGCATTTGCGGCGCAACCAGAACGCTTTATCCGAGGTCTACCTGTAGTCAAACGCGCTCCGACGGCGGTCTACATCAACCCGCCCAAGCACCTGGAGAATCTTCCTTAATCTTTTTCACGAAGTTGTTTCAATGTCCTTGACACATACCGTTCTCTTGCAATTTATGATGGAAAATAATGAACGTTTTTCTTGCAAATTATTTATTTAGTGAGATTGTTATGAACTCATTTCATCGCGCACCATAGGCTTTTCGAGGATCGTTTGTGAGCTATACGAGGCATATAAAGATTTATGGTTTGAAATTGTTTACACTGTCCCTTGTGAGCGAAGGTAAATATGCTGACCCTAAAAAGCATAGAGCAGTCGGGGAGTAGCCGCAGATAAATTAACATTATCGTATAGTAAGCTAAGTATGATTCCACTAAGAAGTATCCACCGTACGTCACCACATGATTTGAGTGTGAACTGATGAGTAATTGGCGATTATCCAGCCTCGTTGCACTGCTACTGAGCTTAGTTAGCCTCAACTTAGTAACGCACCCCCATGCGCAAAACCAATCCACGCTTGAGGCTGAAACGTTGTGGCAGTTCGGGCAAGGGACCATCTATGACTTTGATTGGGTCGGCCAAAATCTCATTCTGGCAACCAATACGGGTTTGTGGTTAACCGATGCCACCTTCAAACAACCTCTGATTCGGTTAGATCAAGGCATTGCTGTTGCACAAGGCGTCAGAAGCAACCAGGATGGCACGCGGATTGCTACCTTGAACGGCGATGCTATTTTTCGTGTCATCGATGTGAAAACAGGGGAAGTCAAGGTGTCATCGCCGTATATTGGTGCGCTTGTTATGGCATGGCAACCGAAAGGTGATGTGCTGGCGCTTTCCGATCTGGAGGGAAAGCAAAATAGGGTCATATTATGGGACAGCCACAGCGGAAAACAAACCGAGGTGGTGGGTACATATTCCGCGAATGTGGTCACTTTAAGCTGGAACCCGGATGGCAATCTTTTGGCAATCGGGTTGGCTAACGGCGAAATCGTGATTCAAGATATGACGACGCACAAACCGATAAAAGAATTTACTGCGGATACAGCCAATATCCATGCTGTGGTTTGGAGCCACGATGGTCACAAATTGGCTGTTACCCTTTTGGGTGACGTGCCGTTAAATATATGGCAGACCGACACTTTTGAGCGCGTCAAAGGCTCGTTTGATGCCCATTTTGCACGGGAGATTGCATGGAATGATGATAGTAACCAAATAGCGGGTGCACTTGTCGACGGCAGCATCAAAATCTGGAATATCGCGACGGATCAAATAACGATATTGTACTCTGCCAACAATGCGCCGTATTTTGATCTGATCGAACATCTGGCATGGCACGGCGATCAATTAGCGATACTTGACCGCGAACATCATCTGGAGGTTTGGAATATAGTGCAGTATTCCGTCGTGGGTGAAAGCAAGGCTTTTACAGAATATTTGAAGGCTATGGCGGTCAGCCCCGATGGGAAGTTGATCGCGCTCTATTATAAAAATAGCTATGACGTTTTAGTGGTTGATACGGTAACTGGCAACCTCGAAAAAACCTTGAACCTGCCGCGTCCACTCGAGGGCAGCCAATTGGGTTGGAGTCCATCCGGAGAGCAATTGGCTTTCAGCGGCTCAACTCTGGTCATCTGGCAGATACAAAAGGATGCTGACCAAGTACCGATTGAGGTGGAAGATGTAGACCGCTTTAGCTGGTCGCCGGATGGCAAACTGGCGGTGATGTCCCGCTACACAGGGTTAGATAAGGTACCCGTGCGCTTTGTGGATGCAAAAACAGGGGAGGTGTCGACAACCACCCACGATGTTGAAGGTTTGATAGACGTTCTGTGGAGTCCGGATGGGAAGCGGATTGCATTTTACAAGTACAATCGACCGAGTGAAGACGTGGAAGTGACGCGGGCTCAGATCGACGTGTGGGATGTGCAAAAAGATGTCACGATAACCGTCAAGCTACCGTATATGGGGTCCTTCCGACTGGAGCCTGATGAGACTTTCCGATGGTTAGCTGACAGCTCAGGGTTAATTGGTTTTACGGGTGCGGGCATGTTATGGCGATGGCATCTGAATGACGCCGAAGCGGATGCTGTTGCAGCAAGTGGGCCGATTGAACCGATCAATCCCGCGCCACTCATCTGGTTCGATATAAATAGGGGCGGTAATCTATTGGCGGTGAGTAATCCAACGGTTGACCACACAACTATTATGGATGCGGCGAGTGGTCAGGCACTGTTGAATATGGATGAGTTCGCGACACTGCCTTACCTCTTGGAATGGGGCAAGGATAATCAGTTGTTTTTATATGATGGTGCGGTTCATAGCTACCAAATAAAGAATAGCTAAATAACTCCTGATAAGCCTCATTTACAAGACCTAAATAACTCACGATAACCCCGCTTTACAGAATTTATTCAGGCTTAATCGGAAGTTTGTGATGGGTCAAATGAGGGTTATTATATGTATTGAGTTCACGACCCATAACAGCCTAGCATTTCTATTCTTTAAAGATGTTGGGTTCAAGACTTGCAAAGTATTCGAGCAGATAGCGATGAATGAAGATATAGCCGCCACCGACTTTACGGAGCAAGATGCGGTCGGCAGCATAGTCGAGCAGGCGGGCATAGTTGCGGGGGATGCTGCCAGCACGCTGGAGGAAGAAGCGCAGAACATAGTGTTTAACGACGGCGTCACTGCCGCCCATGATTAGGCCGAGTCCAAGTCCGCTCATGAGACCAATGATGAGCGTGAAGAGTACGATTACACTTTTTATCTGTGCTGATGCTTCAAAATCCCCATTGGGCAAAGTGCTGAGCAGCCAACCGATAAGACCCCCGACTAATGCACCAACCAGACCAAAGGCGATCATGACACGGATAGCAGTACGCAGAGTGCTGCGAATGCCTTCGTTGGGATGGGTGCGGATTTCAACGGTTTCGGCTTTGCGGAGGCCGCCTGCTACGCCGCCGATAACGACGAGAGAAAAACCCAAAACGAGGGTCAGACGGATAACACGAACGAAGCTCTCGCGGATGCCATCTTGTGTGTAGCGTTCGCGCGCGTTGCGGATGGTGGTTTATGTCAGTGTAATCAGATCATCACGGCGAAGAATCGCATACTGAGTGTCGGATAATTTTTGTATCTGGGCATCTGTGAGTTTATAGCCAGCGAGTTTTTGATCGACTTCTTGAAGCTGCTTTTGTACGTCCGGATATTCATTCGGGCCGATTGGCCAAGGATATGAAGAACCCGTTTGCCACGCAAAAGAGGGTTGAGGGGCTTGAGTATATAGTTCATATTTTTGAGTAAAATGACCATACCATGCGTAGTTCGTATATTGATCCAGATCATCCCACGTGGGAGCTTGAGGATCGGTTTTATGCCCATCATGAAATCGTATTTTTGAGTCGAGAATGACCTTGCGGGTAATTAGAGTGCTGATGCCATCAAAATCGGCATATTGCGAGCGGTAAGACTCCCATTGTGTTCGGAATTGGTCGAGCTGCGGTTGAAGGATATTTACGATTTCTTGAGCAGGCTTAATGTACTGTTGGGTGTAACTTGCTTCCTGCGTTCGTGTATAACTGGTCGCATAACTGAGCACACTTAAACTTTGAAATAAGCCGAGTGCTACCATTCCCGCCAGACCCAGCAATGACCAGCGCCAACTCCACCTCCAGCGTAAAGCCTCGGCACTTTCAACTTTATCGGTGATGCGGGCTATTACAAGACCTGCCACTGCGCAGATCAGCGTTAGGATGATACCTACTACCCCTGTTTCGGTGGTTAACTGCATTGGGCTAGATAAAGTGAGCGCCATAGCGCCGTAGACCGATAGCCCAGCCAAGAGCAATATATAGGGTGCGGCTTTGAACCGCGCCGGTATAAAACGGACCGCAATTGCAAGTAGAACGCTCGCGATAGCGCCTGCTAGAATGAGGGCGGGCAGGCTAGTGGTTGAATAGTAGACATCATTTTGAACTGTATACAAGAGTCTTAATGAGGCGAGACAAATCGCGATTACACTTAAAGTGATTATCAGTCCTAATAGACCAGATATCATGACTCCCAGTAGCAATTGGCGGCGGGGCTGCACAATATTGACAACCGCAGCAATATACGCGGTCACGGCTCCGGTAAAAGCTCCCAAACCGCCGCCTATTGCGAAAAAGACCACACCATAGAGCAAGAGCGCGGCCAAGCCCGTTACACTTTGATTATTGCCTGCCCGATAGAATACGCTTTCCGAAAGATGCATGGTGTTTGTGAGCAATGCAATGATCGCAAACGTAAGCAAGGTTAACACGGTAGCGATCAAACCAAAGAGCGTGCCAGCTATGACCACATTAGCAAAGCGCCAGATGAAATGGCTTAGGGATTGGAAGGAGTCGGGAAGCGTATCCAGCGCGTAAGCTTGAATACCCGCAGTCCCGAAGATCAGTCCACCTATGGCGGCAGGTACGAGTATAAACAGCAATGCTCCAGCCAGTACATTGCCGGGTGTCGAATATCGAATGGTGAAGCTGCCGAGAAAGGCCAGTAAAAGGGTGGCAAGGCCTGCCAACGCCCCAACTACCGCGCCAGCCAGCACGCCAAAGCTGGTACGTCCGACGATCCGGTAGAGACGGCGGCGGCGTTCGTCGGCAATCCAGTCAACCTGTAAGTTTTCGATATAAAAGACCGACTGCTTGCGTTCGACCATGCGGCCTGCCAACCACTTGAGATAATGTAAGGTTTTTTCAGGTGAATACCAGTTGCTCTTGCGGCGCTCGAACATGCGGTTGGTATAGGATTCAAAGAGGCGTTTGCGCTGGGCTTCAACTGTATCCAACTGCGGCAAATCAGCGGCGGTTAGTCCGCGAAATGCTATGGTCATGATACTCAACATAAGGGGTGAATCGCCCAGTTTTCGCAGGCTGCTGTCAGCGGACATGGCTGTGCGAACGCCCTGCATATCCGCGCCAAGGGTAGCAAGGTAATGGTCAACCTGTGTGTCGTCCAAGGGTTGTAAGACAATCGCACCGTTCAAGTTGAGGCGATTAGTAAGTGCCTCATAGTCGGCAATGCGGCTGCATACCACCAGCCGCGTAAAACCATACTCCGAGCGAAAGGCATTGATGGCGTTTACACAGTCATCACGATAACGGCTATCAACCTCATCTAAGCCGTCGAGCAGCAGTAGGAGCGCGTTGGCTTCTAGCCAATCCTGTGCGACTTTGAGCGGCACCTGATATTTGGTGACAAGTTCGTCTTGCAGCCAACCGGCCAAAGGTTTGCGTTCGTCGGCCCATGAGGACAGATTAAAGATTACTGGAATGGGTTCGGCATCGTCATTTTCAGCGACTTCAATCATATCGCGGCAGAGTTCAATCAGGGTGGTGGTTTTGCCAGAACCGGGATCGCCGAGGATCAGCAATGCACCATTTAGATCTTTGTAGACCTCACCAATTTTGGTGCCTGTGGGCAAACGATAGTCCCCATAATCGGTGTTCTGAAAAACAGTATCCCAAGGGTTCTCCACCGAAGCCTGCTGCGATTGGAGTCCCAACTCAATGAGTGCGGCACCATGAACGGACTGCTCCAGTACGCCCTTGACTCAGAAAATCTGCACTTTTTCCAACATGCGTTCGCGGTTGGTTCTGGTTTGTGGGGAAAGCGGTTCAATAACTGGGACGATAGGTTCGGCTTTTGCCGGCTGGGGCAATTCTTCTGTAATGACTGAATTCTGTGCGACATTTAGGGTATCGGCAACGTCAACCGGTTCAGGAACCGGAACGATCTTGGCGGCAGATTGCAGGGCGCGTTGAAGAATTGCTATACCGTCGTCTAGATTGCGGCGACAATCTATCCTCTGGATACGGATGTAACGTGGAGGAATGTCAAGCTCCGGTACATTTTGCAGCCAAAGTAGGAATAATCGTTTGTCGGTTGAAAGGGCATAACCCCATTCGTCCAAAACGTTTTTGCTGGTGAGGCTTGCAGGGGTCAATACACCGATGACGATTTCGGCGGCTCTCATGCCTGCATGGATGGCATGATCCCATTCTTCGCCCTGTTGAATGTTGAGCACATCGAGCCAAGGCTCGAAGCCCCAGCTTTCGACCTCATCATGCAGGCGACGTGCAAAGGCTTCTTCTTCACGTTTATAACTGATGAAAACGTGCATTACTCAAACTCGACGATGTTATTTCCAACGCATTTGGCATTGTAGCTTATTTTACATAATGAAGCGACTTCCCCTACTTTTGCTGCTCATACTTGGCGAGACACGCGAAAATCGTGTCTCAATTCATATCTTAAAATGCCTTTTGGCAGTTTTTCTCAAATTACTCAAAACTTTATGAGACATCTGCAACTGATGTTTTGATTATGTCGCTCAAAGCGAGTCTGATAACTGTCTTATTTGCCAATCTCGAACTGGATTGAGCCTTGTTTAACATTGGAATAATCCTGAATATACCCTATTGGGGGAATATGCAATTAACCCCAGACTTTGACCCACCGAACTGACCCGTGCATAACCAATCAATGTCACGTTGTATGTCTCCTAAAGTCTTAAACCTTGCGAGAAATATAGCACGAGACATGAATTGAGACATCATTTCGGCATGTCTCAAGAAGTACACTTTTAGGGACACTTGGAACAGGAGAGGAACGGGGATGCCCAAAACTGACGACAAGGAACACCTGAAAATTCTCAGCCAAGCTGAGATTGAGGCCCTGTATAGATTGCCTCGTTTTACCCAAGACGAGCGCGAGCAGTATTTTGCACTGACGCCCGTCGAACGAGCAGCATTGGAAGTATTAGGCGGCCAAAAATCTCGGTTGTACTGTGTACTCCAGATGGGATACTTCAAAGCACGCCACCGCTTCTTCAAATTTCAGACAGGCGAGGTCGGAGCGGATGCCAAACTATGTTCAGGCGCTCTACTGGCCTGATCCTCACCCTTATTGCAGATTAAGACATTCTTTAAGAGAGTCACATACGTATTTGATTTTTTCCTCAGTCATATCCATACCGCATGGTAGGTTGATACCATAAGGACTTATACGATAGCTCACTGGATTGCGATCAATCGTCCCTTGTGCTTCTGGAGTATCGGAATAAGCTGGTATGGAACTTAAGGGGTAAAAGAATGGTCGAGTGTCAATATTCCGCTTTGCCATAGCGACACTCAGCATTTCCTTATCGAGTCCGAAATCGCTGTCCAAAATCGCTGTGACCATCCAATACGCGTTTTTGGTATCGGATGCTTCATAATTGAGCGTAATTCCTGAAACACCAGACAATTGAGCGGCATAATGAGAAAATATTTCTCTCTTGCGTTCCACAAGCTCATCAATCCGCTCCAATTGAGCAAGACCAAGTGCGGCTTGCAAGCTGCTCATTTTATATTTATAGCCAACCTCATGGTTCCAAAACATTTTGTCACCGGGACGACGACCATGATCACGATAAAGCACAACACGCTCATAAAGTGCGTCATCATTGGTGATAAGCATACCGCCCTCACCAGTCGTTAAAGTTTTCGATCCATGAAAACTAAAAACGCCTATATCTCCCAAGCTACCTGCTTTACACCCCTTATAACTTGCTCCCACAGCTTCCGCTGCATCTTCAATGATGGCAATCCCGTGTTGTTTTGCAATTGTTCGAATGGCATCCATGTCAGGTATGTTGCCGTACAAATCAACAGTGATAACTGCTTTTGTGCGCGGTGTAATGCACTGCTCGAAGGACTCCGCGGATAAGCACCATGTTTTCGCATCTACATCAGCGAAAATGGGTGTTGCTCCAACATAGCTTATGGGGGCGGACGAAGCAATCCACGTCAGTTCAGGAACAATGACTTCATCACCTTCATGAACATCAAGTGCGAGTAGCGCCAAATGAATAGCAGCAGTACACGACGGTAGTGCGACCGCAAATTTCATACCGTGATAAGCGGCAAACGCTTCCTCAAACCGCTTATTGAAGATGTTAGCATTACCGTACCAAGCGTTGGTCACAGCATCGGTAACGTACTTAATTTCTTTTTCCGTTATCGATGGACCAGAGACATAAATATGTTCCATGCTATTTAGTCCTTTATGCATCGCAAATAGCCTTCAGGCGCAACCGTAATCAGGAGTTTATCCGAGATAGCGCGGTCAATTTCAAAACGATCATTGGTTTTCAGAAATTCCTGTGCAGCAGTCTTGGGGTTATTGCCCTTGCCCCATGGGCGATCATCGAAAAATTCATCCGGTATATCTTCAATCAGTGTATCGAAGACAACCACGTAACTGCCCTGCGTGACCAAAGGTGAATAAAGTTCTAATTCTTGTAGTACATGTTCATGTGTATGATTGGAGTCCAGAATGACCAACACCTTCTTGCTGTTGACCGCCAATTCTCGAACCTTTTGAATAACTTGAGTGTCTATAGACGATCCCTCCACAAGGGAAATCCGTTTTGACATAGGGTGATTTTCAATTTCGACCCGATTATGAGGTCGAATATCAATATCCACACCGACGACTCGCCCTTCCCCACCCAATAATTCCAGCATGGAAGCATAAAATATGATCGACCCGCCATGTGCAACACCTGTTTCAACTATAAGATCAGGTCGAGCCTTCCAGATGATTTCCTGCATGGCTATGACATCTTGGGGAAGTTGAATCATGGGTCGCCCCATCCAAGTAAAGTTGTAACTATATTTATAGCGGGTCATCTCACGCAGCAAAATACGGCCTAGACCCTGTAAATCATGATCGTTACCTAGACGTTCTATGTTTTGACTAACCTCGGCAAAAAACTCGTCAATTTTGTTCATTGGTTGAGAAACTCCCTCCAGTAGATTGATGCGGAAGTAATGACATTGCGGCCTTCTCTACCGAGATTGGCAGCCAGATCGAGTGCAGAAAGGTAGGGGGTAAATGAGCCGTATAGCTGGGGATAAGCTCGTTTTTCATAATCCATATATTCTACCCGAACCTGATGATCCTCGAATAAAGAATGTTCAAGATAATCTTTTGCTCCATGTCCCGTGATATAGATATCACCAGCGACATGTCTTACGATATCCAGTACACGCCTGCTACCGTGACCACCAATATTTAAGGTTGATGAAACCATAAATTCTGTGGTGTTGGTTAGATCAAAATAAGTACACAGTGACTGTGTGCTGGCGATCGAAATCTCGGCGATGGTTTCCAGCGGACGTTCGTAAACAGTTTGCACCAATGTTAGCATCTCGCGTACAAATGGTGCATCACGATAGGTTTGCTCCAAAAATGCCAGATGTTTTGTTCGCCAATCGTGACGTTCATCCGCTCTTACCTCACGGATTGTCTGCCCAAACTCAATATTAACCGGGACGGTCAACCATTTGAATCCATCGGCGGTCTTAATCTGAACACGATTAGTAAAACTGCCTTTAGAAAATTGAACGTCATCATAGTAGATGTAGACATCAGACAGTTTGATCTGTTCGAGCATACCCACCCAAGGAAAAAACATGGGTTGAGAAATGACAACCTTTTTCATGGCTCTAAAAACTTCTCCATCAAGACTACATCCTGATAATTCTGCTTTTGATAAAAATGAGCTGTCAATACTCCAACCTGCCTCCAGCCCGATTTCAAATAAAACCCAATTGCTCGTTTATTGATTGCGAGTACCTCTAATGTCAGTTTCCGTAGTTTAAACACATCGCTCAAGTATTGTTCGAGTATCTGCAATGCCTCAGAGGTCGAGCCATTGCCGCGCACTTTTGCGTCCATGTAAATACCAAGCTCGCCGGTACCATGAATAAAGTTCATCCCCCGTACCTGCACAAATCCTAGCGCCTCACTATTGTCTGTATCGGCAATTACAAAAAAAACACTGGCCGGATCATCAAGAATAATATGTATCCATTGTTGAACTCTTGCCATTGTGTTAGCTCGCGGCAAAGACATCAACAACAACTGAGATTCAAAATCATTTCGTAGGTTATAGAAGAAAACCCAATCTGCCTCAGTTGGAGCGCGCAATATAACCTGAGAACCGCTTAACATGGAAATCAATCTCTCTATAGGAAAAAATAGGTGTGGCCGCGCTCAGACCACGTCGAAATTGCGCCGATGGTGGTAACCGCTTTACGGGGATTTAGCCCCACATAAATGATCTTAATATTTTCTTGCAAATCATCCGGGACAATTATCGGTTTATCCAACACCTTTTCATTTTGCTTGTAGGGATTCTGATCTATAAAGCACTGTACCCACGATAAGTTTCTCAAACAAGTTGCAATATAAGTGCCATAAAAGCCGGCTCCATAGATTGCAACTGGTTCATTCACATGCTTTGTTTCAAAAACCTGTACACGCTCAACCACAGTGTTCCAGTATTCGCTTATTTGATTAACCCGCTGGGTTAATGGAGCAATTTCTAAATTTCGCTTTTCTATTGCTGGTTTTTTCTGAGCAGTGACAATGAAGGCTGAATCATGAGTCTTCGTGTCAATTTCAACGACGGATAGTTCGCTGCTCTCAAGCAAGTGATAAATTGAATTTTCCGAAAAGTGATTGACATGATCTACGACGACAAAATCGCCAATGTTGGCATAGACATTGGGTACAAGAAAATAAAACTTTCCGCCCGGTTTTAGAACCCGCACGATATTCTTTACAATCTCGCGCAGTTCAGCCACATGCTCCAGAACATAAAATGAGATGACTAGATCAAAATTCTCATTCCATCTTTCTGGCAGTGTGTAAGTTGCCCACTGATCGGGTGTAGCAAACTTCTCCCAGAACGGTACATAGGCTTGGCTGACATCAAAAAGGGAATAGGCAATATCGGGACGACGTAGAGCTAATCGGCGGAGCGTCGTCCCCTTCCCACTCCCAAAATCCAATATCTTAGAATCCATTGGAATAGTTTGTTTTTTCAGCAGCGTTTCAAGCTGAAAATCGGCCCGGAAAGCTTTTTGTCCGTCTACTGATTGATAAAGTTGATCCTCATCGTCACTGTCAATCAGGATGTTGTACCCAGTGTCATAGTACGATTCTAAATTATCGAATGGCGGCGTTTCTAAATGCCCACAAGTTTCACAAAAATAAACCTGAGTGGGAATCGGAACTATATCCGCATTCGATGTGACCGAAATATTCCTCGGAGACACGTATACCGGCTCACCCAACGCCTGATTACAGATATTGCAGTATTGAAGCGTTGCCATCAGTCAACGATGAGTTCTGGATGGACATCACTGAATTTGATTCCGGCAGCAAAAGAGCCTTTCCAACCAATTTTAACGCCTGTAGACTCCGTAAAAGTGAAGTAGCGTGTCTGCATAGTCCAACGTGAACGATGACCAACGTTGACACCTGAAGCATGGAGGGTCAAGAAATCAATAATTACCAAATCCCCCGGATTGGTGAGTGGCGCTACTTGAGGGTAACTCGCAACCAGAGCTTCTTCATTTTCCAGTACAAGAGCATAAGCGGAGGTTTTCTCGGGGTTACGCGGATCTTTCGTATGAACGCGCACCAATCCTTTTGTATGGGATCCTAGACAGAAAATGACTGGCCCAATATCCTGTGTAACGTCAACGAGAGAACTCCAAAACACCAATCCATCGAGGCTTCGCAGTTGTGAGGGATATTCTTGATGCCACACAGCTCGGAATTTTTCTTCATTAGGATTATCAATACGTATGCCGTAACCACCTGCCGCAATACCGGGCAAAGCCGTATCCCGCAGTTGGCAAGTTAGGAAATCGTGGCGTTCATTGGAGACTAGTCGAATAAAAGCAGGAATTTGCTTGACAGCATCATAGATCTCGCCACCTGTTGCCCGATTGAGCGCAATAATTTCTTGATAACCGCTGTCAAATGTTTCAGGTGTAAAAGGTGCTTGGATGACGGGAAAGCCATACTTTTCAATAATGATTCGGATTATGCCGTGAATTGCACGTTGAATCGGCTCAATCTCATTCTGAGCATTATAGAAATCCTTAACAACCAGAACACCGTTTTCCTTGAATTCTTTAACTTGATCAGACGTTAGCAATGATGTGTTACTCATGTTCACACTCCTTAGTGCCTTACATTCGGCATTTATTGCAACCTAGCATAGTTTCGATCATTATCTGACATAAGCGTAATCGGTAGAGGCCATTCTATCTGAAATGCCTCATCATCCCAGCATACACCCCGAGCCGCTTCGGGTTGGTAAAACGTTCCCATTTGATAGAAAACTTCTGTGCCATCCAAAAGTGTCTGGAAGCCATGTGCAAATCCCTTGGGGATATACAACATAAACCGATTCAAGGCGGACAACTCCACAGCAAACCATTGCTTAAATGTCAACGAATCCGGGCGCAGATCAATGATAACGTCGTAAACTGCCCCCATCGTGCAGCGAACCAGCTTGGTTTCTTCATGGGGTGCGGCTTGGTAATGCATCCCACGCAGCGTTCCGGCTTTTTTATTAAAGGAGATATTGCATTGTACGATGCACGGATTTAAGTTCCGCTCTTCAAATGCGTGCTGGTCGAAAGTACGTGTGAAAAATCCGCGTTCGTCCTCAATGAGACTAGGCTCAATAACGAATGCACCAGACAGCAATGTCTCTCTGAAAATCATTACAATACCTGAATGTCAGGGATGGGAATAATGAACTTGCCACCTTGTTCTCGATAGGCTGATTGCTGCTGTAGGATTTCCTCAGCGAAATTCCACGTTAGTAGGAGGACATAATTGGGCATCGTTTCTAACAATTTTTCCGGCGCATAGATTGGAAGATGTGTGCCCGGAGTATAATAGCCCTGCTTGTGTGTACTTCGATCCACAACATAATCCAGCAGTTGGTTATCAATCCCAAAATAATTGAGTAACGTACTGCCTTTGGCAGATGCCCCATAAGCCGCAATGTGGTTTCCTTTAGATTTCAGATCTTTCAGGAAAACTTGGAGGCGTGTTTTGAGCATCTCTACCTGTTGACCAAAATTCTGGTAGAACTCAAAATTCCCTACGCCCCAAGCAGCTTCTTCTTCTAAAAGTGATTTAACTGATTGTTGTCGCAAAGTATTTGAACCCGTTTTGCCGGCAAATAATCTCAAAGAACCGCCATGAATAGCAAGCAGTTCAACATCATAAATAGTCAATCCATGCCGTTGAAACAGCTTATCAAGGGCCGTGAGTGAGAAATAACACAAATGCTCATGGTAAATTGTGTCGAACTCGTTGTGGCTAATAAGCGGCTTGATGTAAGGGGCTTCAATAATCGCAGTGCCATTATCGCGCAAAACAATTTCCACGCCCTTTACAAAGCCATTTAAATCCGCGACATGCGCCAATACATTATGGCAATGCACGATGTCAGCCAACTGTCCACGACTGTGTAATTGTTGAGCCATTTCAGTGTTGAAAAAGGCACAAATCGTTTCTATACCCCGTTCTTCTTGGGCAACTTTGGCAATATTTGTAGCAGGTTCAATTCCCAATACAGGGATATTTTTCTCTTTGTAGTATTGAAGGAGATACCCATCATTACTAGCAATTTCTATCACCCGACTGTTATCAGTTAATTGATACTTAGGGATTACTTTATTCACTAGAGTCTGGGCATGTTTTAGCATCGTATCTGAGAAAGAAGAAAAATACAGATACTCGCTGAACAGCTTTTCCGGTGGAACGGTTTCAGTAATCTGAACGAGCGTACATACAGGGCAAAAAACGAGATCCAAAGGATACGTTTCTTCTAGTTGATCCAATTGTTCCGGACGGAGCAGCGCATTGGCCAGCGGTGTTTTGCCTAATGACAAAATCAATTGTAGATTCGGATTGCCACATGATCTACAAGTAATTGGTGAGTTGCTCATATGGAATTGACCATGAATTGTTTATACCAAGCTATTGTTTTGCTTAAGCCCTCTTCAAGTGAAAAGGAAGGTTGCCAACTGAGAAGATCGCGCGCATGTGCAGCACTAAGATATTGATGCAAGATTTCATTACTGGCCTGATTGAGTATGTTAGGTTCCAAATCCGATTGCATAAGTCGCAAAATATATCCCACCAATTCAACTACAGTTACTTGTATCTCGTTAGAGAAGTTAAAAGCTTGTCCATGTATAGAGGGGTCTTGCGCCATTTTTTCGACCAAGAGTGTATATGCTAAGGCACCATCCTCTACATAAAAGTAGTCACGAATTGAGTCGCCCTTAGATCGGATTACGGGATGCTGCCCTCGTAATACTGATCGAATAGTGCCCGGAACAATTCGATTCCAATTAAGATCGCCTCCACCGTAAAAATTCCCACATCGGGTGATAGTGACGGGCAAACCATACGTAACGAAATAACTTTGAGCAATCAAATCAGCGCATGATTTGCTAACATCGTAAGGATGTTTACCTTGCAGTGGGGTTGATTCGGTATATGGAAGCTGATCATGATCGCCATATGCTTTGTCTGATGATGCCAGCACGATTTGTTTGATTGTAGGGGTGTGACGACAGGCCTCGAGCAAGGCCCAAGTACCCGCTATATTGGTTTCAAAAGTAGAAATCGGGTTACGATTTGCAATTCCTACAATCGTCTGAGCCGCAAGATGAATAACCGTACTTATCTCATATTCACCTAAAATACGCTCCAGTAGAGCTTGATTCGTTACATCACCGCGAACCACTTTCACTCGATCAATTAAATTATGCTGCACCAATTCACTTTGCGGTACCCAATCACGCACCAAACAAACCACATCCGCACCCAGCATGAGTAGACGACGTACAACCCACGACCCTACAAGGCCAGTCGCTCCTGTGACAAATACGGCCCTGTCTTGCCAAAAAGTATTATAATCGTCCACGACTACTCCCATATTTTCCACGGTGGATTGTCCTGTTGCCACAGGGATTCTAATAGCCGATAATCACGAAGCGTATCCATGCATTGCCAAAAGTCATCATGCTTATAAGCCATAAGCTCACCAGCAGATGCCAATTTTTCCAAGGTTATTGCCTCAAAATTTGTTGAATCCCCCTCAAGATAATCAAATATTCCGGGTTCACAAACTAAAAACCCGCCGTTAATCCAACCTTCACCAATCTGCGGCTTTTCGACGAATTGTTTGACGGCTTCGCCTTCAAAGCTAATTCCTCCAAAGCGAGCTGGCGGTCGGACAGCCGTCACAGTCGCAAGACGACCATGCGACTGATGAAAACGCAATAACGCCGCGAGGTCAATATTGCTGACCCCATCACCATAGGTCACCATGAATGTTCCATCTTGTAGCCAGGGTTGTAGACGTTTGACACGCCCACCTGTCAATGTATTTTGCCCTGTATCAATCAAATGGACCATCCAATCCTCGCTCTTCTGGTCATGGAATTCCGTCTTACCGGTTTGCAGGTTAACTGTCATATTTCTTGACAGCGTATAATAGTCTTGAAAATATCGTTTAATGACATGTCCTTTGTAACCAAGTGCAACGAAAAACTCGTTGAAACCATAATGGGCATAATATTTCATAATATGCCAGATAATTGGATACCCCCCAATTTCAATCATCGGTTTTGGCTTAAGTTCAGTTTCTTCAGCTAAACGTGTTCCAAGCCCCCCGGCAAGAATAACAACTTTAGGTGTGTAGTTTGTCATAGCTTTTTACCTAAACCGCCCAAACTTTCTTTAATGCTTATTCCGCAAGTGCTTTTTGATTATTAACTAGACGCATAATCATTTTTTCAACACGATTATGATTTTCAAGCCACCGTCGCAGACCAGCAGCCATTGACTCAGGCATGAGAATATAAAGAACATTGAGAATCGACTTTGCTGACAGAGGCCAGCCAGTGTAACGATGTACCAAGGCAGCAGCGGCGTATACACTCCGTAAACGTGCGCTTAAGTTCGGTACACCGACTTGTGATAGCTTCGACAATCTAAAAAAGAGCTGCCAGTCCCACGTGAGTGTTTGCCAAGGGCTAATGTTGGGTGCAAACTGCCGGATATACAGCCGCAAACCTCGTCCCCTGCGTCCAACTGAGTATTTATGGAGCGGTTCATCGACACCTACAATAACCCCAAGCTGCACCGCCTTAAGCAGTAGTATCGTATCACCACCCGTGATATTCACCACTGGCATGATTTTGCTGAGCATTTCGCGGCGAAACAGGCCATAAATGTAGACATTTGGCATCGGCCAGGCAGTAAGCAAGCTATAGGTTCGCTCCCAGACAGAACCGTAGTCTAAGTTAACAAGGTAATTTATTGCCCTAGAATCCCCTATTGCTTCATCAACCTCTACATGTAAAACATGGCAGAGAGGACTTTGAGGCACTGCTTCCAATTTGGCAACGCACTTACTAATAAAAGAAGGCTCCCAGTAATCATCATGTGCGGCCCATGCAAAATATTCTCCTTTTGCGAGCGAAAATACCTGTTCAAAGTTGGCACTAGCGCCTATGTTGGTCGGATTTTTATAAAGCCGTATACGAGAATCCTTAGACTGGTATTCTTGGCAAATGTTCCATGTACCATCTGTTGAGGAATTATCGCAAATGATGAGTTCAAAGTTAGCATAATCTTGCGCCAGAAGTGTATCAATGGCTCGTCGAACCAATGGTTCCGCATTGTAAATCGGCAACCCTACACTCACAAATGGTTGGGTTTGTGTCATAATCTTTATGGACTTATCAAAATATTCGTGAACATTCTATGAATTATAGACCGTAACAGGTAGATATATCATTTAGGATTACTAACCTATTTCAACCTCATGTTGTAGTCTTGCAACCCATTTTAGTTTAGATTTCAAAAAATGTTGAATTTGACAATACCTGTGGTTTTGATCATATATTATCCAGAAGATGCCGTAAACCCTATAGCTTTAGCTTTGAGGAGCGGTCATTCATTTTGTTAGACGAGTTAGCTCTTGATTGCGAACTCACGAACAATTTTGTTCGTTCCCTATGAATAAATCTCAAAGTCTATAAACCGATTTTCAACGAAAGTACAAACTGTAACGTGGATAACAATCTCAATCTTCGCCGTTTTGCTTCGGATAGTTTGATTAACTTCATCCAAATTATACTAACCGTTTTGTTAGGCTTTGGTATCTCTTCAATTGTGGGGCGAACGTTGGGGACAACCGGAAAAGGTATTTATGAAGTCGCTATGTTGCTACCAATCATGCTTCAGTGGATATTTAATCTCGGTATTACTACAGCTTCAACATACTATGTTGCTCATGGTGATCACGATCTAGCGCTAGCAACGCGCGGAAATATCACATTGTCTTTATGGATCAGCTTATTCGGAATGTTAGTGGGCTTTCTTGTTGTTTACTTCGGGAGTGCTGATGTCTTTCCCGGCGTTCCGCGCCCCATTCTGCTATTGAGTTTAGCAGTACTCCCTTTTCTATATTTCCGTGGAAATCTAAATGCAATTCTACAAGGTTTGCAAGATTTTCGAGCCTTTAGTATTGTCGAGCTAATTCCTTCCTTAATTACGTTCTTTTTATTGATTGTTTTTATGCTGACGCAATCTGTTCAAGTAGCAGATATTGTATTGGCATACTTACTGGGCAATGCTACAGCTGTAATTGCCGTAATTATGATTCTCAGGAAACGCAGCGGTACATCTCTACCGTTATTTTCACTGCGAATAGACCCGACTTATCTAAAGCAAATGATGAATTACGGCCTAAAATCGCAATTAAATGTCATTAGTATCTATTTGCTACTGCGTGTAGATGTGCTGCTCATTAATCTTCTTGGCGGGGGGGCCGCCTCGGTTGGTATTTATTCTATTGCCGTTCTCTTTGCGGATCGAGTTTGGTTAGTGAGTGGGTTTACCAGCCGAATTATTTTGCCGCGCATTGCCGCTTCAGAAAGTGCTGATGCCAACCGCACCGAACTCACGTTAATGATTACACGTTACACTTTTTGGTTTAGCTTGGTCATTGCAATTGGGTTAGCGCTATTAGGAGAATGGGTAATTGTTCTAATTTACGGAGAACCTTTTCGACCTGCAATCCATGCCCTACTCGGAATCCTTCCCGGAGTCATACTTTTCAATTTTGGTGTGATGCTTGGGTCTGATATTGCAGGTCGTGGTCGTCCTGACATCACCGCTACTCAGGCAGGCATTGCATTTATCATCAACCTGGTCGTCAATTTAATTCTCATTCCTAAATACGATTATGTTGGAGCTGCTTTAGCATCAACACTAGCTTATGCATACTATGGGATTGCTCATATCTATATCTTCAGTCGAATGAATGGTACTCCTTGGTGGAATGTATGGTTGCCTACGCAAAAGGACATAATATATGCCAGCAAGTTACTCGTTATGGCGAGAAAGCGCCTTAAAATTTGAGAACTTTAAGGATATATGTGGAATGATCTGATTTATCCCCCACAAACCTTCTCTTCCCCTGTGTTATGAATGAGATCGCGGAGGCGCTGCCTCATATCCGGCTTAAATCCCGCAGCGCCACCCTCTTCTACTTCATTTGGACAAGAACAAATCACTCAGCCACACCATATTCCAACTGACAAACTTAATCACAATCATGCTTTTAGCCCCCGATGGTCCTTCAATTGAACATTACCGGAGCCTAAATTATGTCCATATTTATATGTTCGCGCTTATCAAGAAGTGTTAAAAGCGTGCGCTCAGGCCTCTTCCTTCTCTTTCTCCACCGGCAGCAAACGTGCCTGAATACGGATGCCGTTCTTCTGGCGTACCGGTTCGGATGCGTCCAGCCCATAGGTCTTCAGCGTGTTCAGCACACCTTCAACAAATGCCGCTTTGTCACCCACTTCAGCCGGATAAGCGACTAAGGCACTCACCAGTTTGTCGGTGATCTGTGCGCCGCCTAACAGCCGGTAAGGTTTCTCTGCAAACCGTGCCTCATGATGGAAAGCGTCGAAGCGCTTCTTCAATTCGCCCTGATTGTTTGATGCCATGCTGGGATACTCCTTTATTCAGATTGCCGCGCTCTACCTCACTTGGAATTGTGAAGGAGCCGTTCGGTTTAAGATTACACCAGCAGCGCAAGTCTTAATAAGGTCAATTATGGATATGGGTTTATGGAGGCAAATGTTGCAGTTGTTGCAACTATTACTGCATTAATTGTACAACTCCCGCTGAAGTGTGCGGCGGATGTGAGGGAGCGAGGCGCTGAATTGACATTTTATGTCGGCGCGAAGCTCGGCTACTGCCACCGAAATGACACAAATGCAGCGGATTGCTCGGCTGCTGCCACCGCTGTACAATTTGTGCCGATTGCCGCTCTATTTGCATTCATTTTGCGTGGCAATTGGGGGCAGTCGGTGGCGTTCAACATTCTCCGAAATAGTCCTGTTTCGGCTTTCATTTTAGAACAAAAGTTCATAACTTGTCAACTAAAAATAGTTAGAGTTTTCAAACCTAAAAGCGTACAAACTGATCTTTTTTATTCGCCAGATTAGGCCAGATCAATAGTAGAACTGTCGAAGGCATCTCCACCTCTTATTTATCACTGCCCTTCTCGTCCTTCCACATCTGCTCATACAGTGCGGCCAGTGCTTTCCACTTACCGACTTCTTCAGATTTATCCATCAGCGCTTTGTCTTTTTCACTCAATGAAGCACGAAGCCTCTCGTTTTCCTCTTTGGTACTCCGTAATTCTAGCTGAGTAGTCCGGAGTTCACTGTAGAGAGTCAAAGCGCTCTCACCTTCAAGTGTCATAGCTTCGGGTGGAAGTGTCGTTTCGCGCTCTCCAGCTTCCAGATCAGCCCGTATTTTCTCCCACGGCGCATTCTGCTTGCGTGCTACGCGGATCGTATTCAGTATAATCAGATCTTCCGGCTGATATTCGCGCTGGCTGTGAACTTCTCCCTTTGATTCGGCTGTAAAAAAACCGGGAAAACGGCTCGTCCAATCCATAATTGTATTGGGGTCGACTCCAAAGAGTTTAGCGGCTTTCCCTGTTTTCATCTTATAGTTCCTTTATTCTATAGAGTTGATCTTGAATTATACACATGAAATGTTTAAACTGTACAGAGTCAGCAACTCATTAGACGCACCTAGGTGCGACACACACTAGAGCGACCCATTAGGAGCGAATGATGGCAGCGAAGAAAAAAAACCAACCCAAGCGTAAGCCGGTTCCACGTCACACACGCAAGTATCAGTTTCGCAATGACCATCCAACTGATCAGCATGTTGAAAATATTCTCGATTTTTGGAAAAACGGAAAACAAGAGATTACCAATCTTCGCAAAGCGGTCGCTCTTTATTATGCCTTGGAGCAGGGTGACCTGTCCGTTTTATTCGATGCCTTCCCGCAATATAAAACTCAATTTGCGCCCAGCACAGCCGAAGCGCTGGAGCAGTTCATGCAAATTCTCAAGCAGCAACAGCAACCAACAGTTATTGGCACAGGACAATCCATAACTTATAATCCGCCCATCCCATTAGCGGCACCGCCTATAGCAGAAGCCAAACCATCGCTACCCGTGTCCGATGATGCTCTCATCGAAAATTTTCTCTCCATGTTTCAATAAGAATTGAAAAACCCGTTGGTGGACAACGGGCTTCAGATTAGCCTGATTGAGGCAGGCCAACATGACAAATTATATCGCATCAGTCGACTGCGGCAACGGCAACACCTGTGCCATGCTAGCAGGTTCCAAAAAGAGTATCAGCTTCGCCAGCATTCGCACCCGCATCACCTCCCAAACCTTGGGGCTAGAGCAGGGGCATGAACTCGATTTCACCTCGGCGGAATGGCACGATAACACTTATGCCATTGGTGATGACGCGCTCATCCTCAACCGGCAGGGCATCGACCGCCATATGGGTGCCAACCGCTATGGCGGCGAACATCATCAGTTCTTAACCGCTTATGCCTTAGCACGGCTGGGCATCAAATCCGGCAGCGTGGATATTACGCTCTTATGCCCACCGGCCATGTATAACGACCTCAAAAAGCCTATGACCGATGCCTACAGCACTCATGGTGTTGAAATCAAGCTCAAAGGCGACAAGAAGCCGCGCGAATGGTCTTATAGCAGTGTATCGGTACTGCCCGAAGGCTATGCGGCCATTGGCTGTTTCATGCTGGATGGCAATGGAAACAAATCACCGCTGGCAGGCAAGTTAGCTGGCGATGTGGTGCTGCTCGATGTGGGCGCGTATACCGCCAACGTGTTCCGCTTGCACAACGGCGCATTCAACCCCGCTGACCTGCCGCAATCCAGCATCGCCAATGGTGGTGGCAACACCCACATCCGTTTGCCGCTGCTCGAATGGGTCAAAGGGGCAGGGGGAGACCTCACCGCTGTCACACTTGATGACATTGACCGTGTGTTACGCCTTGCCAGTGCCAGTGGGGATTATGTGCTTCAGTTCGGTGGCGCGTCCATTGACCTCAAAACGATGCTCGATCATCTGGCAAAGCAGTATGCCGACTGGCTGGCGAACAATGCGCTCGACACCCGCTACGATGGACTCAAAGACATCAACAGCTTACTGATTGTCGGTGGGAACGCCTCCTATATCATTCCGCATCTGCAAACATGGTACGGCAAAGTCATCGACTACATCGGCTGGCGCGAGTTTTCGGGCTTACATCCTGCCGATTTAAACGCGGCAGGGGGTCTAAGGCTGGCGCTGGCACGGCTCAATGCAAAGAAATGAACCGCCCTTTGTCACAGCCCTGCAAAGTATGCAATAATTGGAGGGCAAGCTGATTCAAAAGGATAGGGCAATGCTAAAACAACATGAGATGACCTTCGAAGAATTTGTCACTTTCGCCAGCTTACCGGAGAACGAAGACCGCCAGTTGGAATTCATCAACGGGGAAATTGTCGAAATGTCACCGAGCCGCACACGCAATTCAGAATTGGGGGATGTGCTCGTTTTTGTTGTCCGCCTTTTTTGTCGCGAACTCAATCTTCCCTGTCATACCACGAGTGGAGATGGTGCCTATAACATCGTTGGCAATACGATTGCGCCGGACTTTGCCTATAAACCCACTGAGATGAGTGATGAATATCCTGACCCTGTAGCGCCACTGTGGGCCGTAGAAATCATATCCCCTACAGATAAGGCAGAGGCTATTCGTGAGAAGCGTGAAATCTACCGCCGTGCTGGTATCTTACTATGGGAAATTTACAATAAGTCTCGCAGTGTGGATGTATATGCGCCCGGTAAACCGATGAAAACATATTCAATGGGCGATGTGTTAGATGGCGGCAACGTGCTGCCCGGTTTCACACTGGCTGTTGCCGAGCTATTCGCATAGGAGTTTGACATGCTTAACCTACAGCAGAAGTTGGTGACCAAAGAAGCGTTCTACGAATTCGTGATGCGGCCTGAAAATCGGGATCGCAATTTTGAATACATCGCCGGGGAGATCGTTGAAGTGGTATCCAACAACGAATCATCAGGGGCAGCCGCCAACTTAATTGTCTACTTTGGAGGTTACGTACTCACGAACAAATTAGGACGGATAACCGGCTCTGATGGGGGATACGTGATCAACGGCGAAGATTACATACCCGATGCCGCTTTCATGTCCTATAAGCGACAACCCGTACGCCCAAAAAAGGTGGCCTATAACCCCGTCGCGCCTGATTTAGCAATTGAAGTCTTGTCACCGGGGAATAAACCTGCTGACATGGCAATAAAGACTGCTAATTATATGACAACCGGTACGGTACTGTGGTTGGCTGACACGGACACAAAGACGATTGATGTATGGATACCCGGCCAGTCGGTTAAACGTTTGCGAGTAGGGGATGTGTTGGAAGGCGGCGACGTGCTGCCGGGATTTCAGCTAGCAGTTGCTGATATTTTCGAGGATGAATAGATACGCAAGCAGCAAGTGATGATCCCGTAGAATGGGTTTAGTTTTTTTGAGCAAATGTGATGTCAGCAATCCGCGAATTATTTGTGAGTTACTCACGAGTAGACCATAATCCGCCCATCATTCGTCTGGTCAGCGACCGTGAAACCCTCGAAACCATCAAAAATGGTGCCCATTAACTTGTCTTCTCCGCATCGTGACTCAGTGTTATTGAGGCGTTCCAATAAGCAGAGAACTATGGATGTACCCATGCAGGTCGTCAACCGAGACTTCATACCAGATGGCGCTCCCACTCACCACTTCTCCCGTAACCTGACTTAGAACAATAACTTGGGTTCCCGGTGAGAGCGACTTAATACGGCTGCAATTGGTGGCCGGACAATCACGCAGATTGGCCGTTGAGAAACTCGGAACATGAAAGGTGAAGTTTGAGATTGCTTTGTGGCAGGGAATTTCTCCTGAATCGAGTACAAGGCCAGCGGCGTTGATGTATTCGAAGGTCGCCCGATCACTATATAACTGTAGCCGAAGGGCACCCGGGGTTTCCTGCACGTCGTCTATGCCCTTGACCATGCGCGTATCGCTACTCACGAAGGGGCGAATGCCGTGTCCACCACTGCCCACGACAAATTGAGTGATACCCTCAGGATTAAAGTTACCTGAAGCATCGAGCGGCTGCCAACGCTGATAATTATGATCATGTCCTGTTAGGAAGATGTCCGCTTGATTGTTGACGAGCAACGCCCACATTGGAGCCACTGGTTCCGTACCGCCCTCGCTCCCGATGCTGTAGCGGGGTGCGTGCATATAAGCGAGCGTACATTGGGATGCGTTTTGCGCCAAATCCCGGGCCAGCCAACTATATTCTGGTTTTTCCACTCCCATATCTCTAGGGATATTCGAATTCAAGCTTATGAAATGCCATCCAGCGGTGTCAAAACTATAGTATGAAGGCGGGTTGTTCCAGTACTTAAAATAACCGGGTGCCTCACCGTTCGTATACTCGTGATTGCCTACCGTAGGGTTCGTAATCGACCGAAACCGCGAGTAATAATTCGCCCCTGAACCATACCAGTTATAGAACTCAGTATAGGTCCCATCCTCGTATACATCACCCAGATACAAAAACATACCAGGATTCCAGGATGCGATCAGATCGGGAACTGCTGTTGATTCACCGCTGACACCATCACCGTCCGCTGCGACCATAAAGGGTTGGCCCGGTGGGGGGCGGGGGAGCTGTATAGGGCGTAAATCCGGCGGCTTGATCAGACACACTGCTCGTGTCGTTATTAATTTGAAGATTGATTGTGGCTGCATGAGTTACAGTTCCATCATTCAGTTCGGCCACGACAGAAAGCGTTTTCACGCCATTGGGAAAGTGATCGGTTGGCAATACAAAGATATAGGGGGCCAAATAGTCGGTTAGTACCACCTCTCCGTTCAACTCGAACATCAGCTTCGCTCGTCGAAGATCGGGAGTTTGTCCGCTCAACACCGCTTCGACAGTCACTAATCCAGATACCGTATTGTTGTCCTGCGGATTAGTAATACAAAGGGTAACTGATCCTAAAGTTCCTTTTCCCTTTACACAGGGCGAGCTAAAGGGCTGGCTTGCCAGCAGGTGGGGTTGGTTTTTAGACGTTAATTGGGCATCTACAGCAGGCGTTACTCCTATGAGCACAAGCATGGCAACGGCTAGATACCCAAAGAACTTAACAGTCCCTTGTCCTAGAATTCCGCCAGAATATTGTGGGCGCAATGTCGTATCCTTAGCGTTATAAATAGGATGATTATATGACCGCTAATCCGAGAAAACGACTATATACTTACCGTAAAATCCCTGTGCATAACAAATGTCTATTAAAATAATTCCATCAAGCGATAGCAAAAGGACGAAAGGCGGCGGTAGGATACTACAGGGAAGGTATATTCTGCGAAGTAAACTGGTGATTTTAGCGGCTAATCGAGCACTTTGAGACGATTTATCTGTCTGAAGTTACTTCACGAAAGGTTGAAATCAATCATGGATGCTTCGAATTCTTAAAAGCGCTTGATTACTCAACTTCATGCCAAATTTTGACCATTTTATGAATGTGTCTCACAGAAGATTCGATAGCTGCCCCTCCTTACTGTCGCGTTTCGGCCTTTTGCTATCACTTGACCAAGTGAGCAGGGCCTTTTAATTGGCTTGCGCTTCGGTACGGTGTTGTCACCTATGGCGGCATCGATCTCAGCACCTGCTGCACACAATCGCCTAGATACGATGTGATTCCACTGTAAGTGTGAAACTTTCCCTGCTGCAAACGGTAAAATTCAGTTGCGCGAGTTGGTGGTGGGGATTATACTGAGGTTTAACAGTTCCATAATGCAAAACGACGAGGTGGTACTCGTCGTCGTGCAGAAGCCTTTAGGTTTCAAATGGACTGCCGAACTCGCGTGACCGAGTCCGACGTATGTTCTCTATTATACCATAAACGAGAACTAATAACCTGCGTTATCCAACAAAGGAGCGTCACTTTCGGTCAAGCGAGGTGATGCTTTTTTATTTGTCATGATGGAGCAATATGGAATAACAGGGGAATGTGTCCTAAGAAGATAGGGACACCATAGACGCTCAGTCGTCACAACTTACCCTATAAAAGCGAAATGCCTTCCCCGACCCTAGCAAGTTCGAGAAGGCATTCAACATCAGCCGCCGGGGCAGCTTTATTGAATGCGCCCAGACGTATCCGCTTTCATTTCACATGATAGCGAGAATTTTCCATACGTGCAAGTCAAATCCCGGCAGTTAGGATTTGATTTGCAATTTTCTAATGGTTTCTCAACTTTATTAACGATTGCTGAGGCTTATTTTTATCTCGGCTACTCGGTGATTCCGCTGCTGGGCGACCTCGATCCCTCGCGTCCCAAAACACCCGCGCTCCCGTGGTCAGACTTTCAACACTATCGCGCTAATGAAAATGACTATAAGCAATGGTTTTCAGAAAGCGGTTTTGCTGGCCTCGGCATCGTCACCGGACGCATCAGCCAATTGGTCGTGCTAGATTTTGACTCGGAAACCGTCTTCAACGCCTTCAAAGCCCAATACCCCGACTTGCTCGAAACCCACATCGTCCGCTCGGCCGGTCGCGGTCTGCCGCATCTGTATTTCAAATTACCGGATCAACTGCATATCGATAGTCAAAAAGGGCAGGGCATAGATCTCCTTTCCAATGGTCGTTATGTGGTCGCGCCACCCACCATCATCAACGGTCAGGCTTATAAAGTAACGTGTGGCGGTATGCCCAAAATGCTCACCGAACGCGATATTCGCCGCCTAAATGCCTTTCTAAATAGTCATAAGACGCATCCGCCAGTGCTTACAACCCCACCGGTGATCCCAGGTATTCGCGCTGCCATTTCGCCAATTCCGCCAACCAAACCCACGTCTACCGATCTCGAAAATCTATACCGCTATCACTGCCAGAGAGGTGGTCGCAACGAAGCCCTCTTCAAAACCAGTCTTTATGCCCGTGATGGTGGTTGGACCGCTCTTGATACACAGCAGTGTTTGGTCAACCTCCACAC
>JACDGI010000363.1 GCA_013821665.1 Anaerolineae bacterium | reverse complement strand
AGCCTACGCTGCGGCAGGGTGCAGATTCGTTTTCGAGATGAGCGGCTTCGAGTTCTGCCCAAGTAGCGAATTCATCGACCGGTGAGCGTTCAAATTCACCACGTCCAATGGCCTGAGCGAGGTCAGTTGAGCGCAGCATTTCGTCTTTGTAGACCATCTGCACGACAGCGTTATAACGTTTTTCGATGTGCAAACCGTCAATGACAGCAGTGGTAGTGTTGCGGTCAGGATGCAATTGCGACTTTAAAAGGAGGGCATCTTCAACAGTTTGGCGACCGTCGATACCTTTGCCGAAGTCGTGCATGGCATCAAAGATACGTTTGACGAACCAAATCTGATAGGTTTCAGGATAAAACGACCATGTGCCACCGAGGACGATAATCTCGATTTTGTCGGTGGGGTGGCCGGTGTTGTGATAGCTTTGCAGGCGAGTATAGGTTTGCAAATAGGGATCAAAGCTGTTTTGTTCGGCACGTTGGGCACCGGGTTCATCAGACAGATAGCTTTTGGGCATGCGAACGTCGTTGGGGCAGAAAATACATTCGCCGGGGCATGGATAGGGCTTGGTCAAGACGGTAACTGGAGTGACACCAGAACTGGTACGGATGGGTTTACGGCGTAACCGTTCAAGAACAGATTGTTCATAAGGCGGCAACGAGTCACCAGCAAAGGCACGATAAGCCGAGATGAGTTCGTCACGGCTGTAAGTTCCGTCATGGCCTTTAGGATATTCACGTAACAACTGGTCAAGCTGTTTGCGAGAAAGATCCGGTCGAGTGACCACAGCGGTGAGAATTTTGAGCAGTGGTTCACGGTGTAGGGTCAGGTCAATGGGCGTGGTGTGACTCATGCGATTCCAGTAAAAGTAGTTGTCCGTATGCGGGTGATTCTAGCAGAATGAGCGTGCAAAATGTAGCGTATATGGTGTGATACCTGTTAAACAGGCGATAACAGGTAATAATTACGGAGACTATTACAATATAGGATTAAACCGCAGAGACGCAGAGAGATTTTTAACACAAAAGCACAATGGCTCAAAGGCACAGATAAAAACTTAACGCAATCCACAGGAGGCTTCGCACAGGAAACCAAGATCAGAATGAGAAAACAAGATAGTAAAAGTAATGTTGAACCCCAACCCTACTTCACCCACCTTCTTAGGCTCATTCGTTGATAGCTCACAAAGGATGGACGGAATAAAACAGTTTATATACTGGGTTGTTTAACTAGTCTGTAATAACCTGCATCCGATTCTGCAATTGTTCTGCCGTAATTTTGTGTTGTATAAACGCTTGGGCATCAGAGTAATTTATCAAAACATGATAAATTCTTATCCCTGCTAAAGTAAATCCCACATTAAACTTATTAGGCGGTTTGACTACAGTATAGTCACTATTATAAGCTGTCACCGTCGAACCCAAGAGTATTCCAATTACCGAAAATTGATACTGCACATTCGCGTCAGCATCGTCAAAAGAGTCATTTGGCGAAAACGGAGCATCTACAACTATCTCGTGACCGTGTATTTCGATAGATTCTACTGTATAGCCCTGTGAGAACATAACTGTCTTAATCGAGATCAATACTTCTGGTTCGCCAAAACGAATAGGCACTTCAGTTGGAATAGACGTTCTTGTTGGTACGCGAGTTGGTGCAACAGCAACTTCTACCCCATCAGGAACCACAAGCAAATCTTGTCGAATATATCCTTTGTTTCCATCTTCAAACATCACAAGATACCAATTACCATCCGCACCAGCGATACTAATTTTATCCCCTATCACGACCGTTTTTACAATTCCACAATCAGTCGAGGCACAACTCCGAGCGTTAATATTGCCTGACTTTACAGAAGCTAATACTGCCGTTGGCTCAGGCGTAGCAGAAGGTAAGATCCGTGTGGGCGTTACTGTTAGTGTAGATGAGATTTTCGTCTTAACCAGTGTATCAGTTGAAGTTTGGATTGACTGATTTTTATTTGGCGATTGAGTGGGTTTTACTACCATTGTTTGCGTCGCCACCTGTGCCACCAAGGAAGGCTTTGCAAGCTCCTTAGTAATGGGAGGGGAATTTATCACATTACAGACCGCTGCTAGAGCAACAATTACTCCAACGGCAATAGCACATCCTATACCTCTGCGGGATGTTCCGCCTTTTTCTTCATCTTCTTCAGGTTCATATTCGAATGACAGTAGATAGTAATTTTTTCTACTCGAAGCTGTCGTATTCGTTAGTGTCCAGCCTTGGGAAGTCCATTTCTCAACTTCTTTGTCCATCTCTGATGAACCACCAAAAAGCGATTTTTTTGCAGATACTTCGATGTTTTTGTGTTTGATTGCCATATGGTATTCCTGAATTGCTGTTACACATCAAAATTTATTAAACTCCCACTCAAAACAGTAAGTGATCAACTTTGAATGAGTTCTACAACCTAATAGTAATGCGGAAGTAATTTTAGAAAGTAAAGGTTTCCCATCATGCAAATCTTTTAGAGAATTCTCTCCAGTTGGGCGATCATATGGGGTAGCGGTGGTGCTTTTCAAGCGACTGTCCAATGGTAGTTTGATGCTTCCCAAACTTGTAACAGATTGGAGGGTAACAATTACGGAGACTATTACGAAATTGGGGCATTAGTCTGTAGTCGACAGTCTATAAGGCGAAAACAATTAACCCATAAGACACAAAAGTTCAAAGATAATACAGAAAATTGGTAACTACTCAGGTACCCTTTTCTCCCTCATTTTCCAAAATGCGAGTATCGATTTTGGAACTAGGAGCGATGAAGTCTCCCTCAGATGGTTGAGATGAATTAGCCTTGATTACGCAATTCTCCCTCAAATACCACCTGAGTAGTTACGAAAATTGTAATATTTCAGGGTGTATAAATGAAACAACGATTTAGAAGCGTAGAACAAAAGATCAAATCTTAATATTAAGTATTACCAAATTACACGTACACTATTTGTATTGTAATTATGATAAAGGTTATGTAATGAAGTATATCGTTTGTGTCCTATGCGCGTTAATTTTGTCAGTGATTTCTATCCCGGTAACCGCCGCTCAAGGAGCATGTTCAAAGGGTGGTTCAGGAAAAGAACTCTATTTAAGTGTCCCCAACCTCACCAATCAAAAACTCAACGTCTACTGGGTCAATTTCCAGTGCAAAGAGGAATTAAAGGGTTCTCTTCAACCGAATAAGGTTTTTTTCCAGACTACCTATGATGGTCATGAATGGGTACTTCGTGACAAGAGTGGTAATGAGGTTGAGCGATTTAAAGCATCTGCCGGTACTACTGTGGTTATGGTTGGGGCACCTGCCTTTAAGCCTGAACCCGTGACTTCGAATTGTTCCAGTGCGGGTACTAAAGAAAATGTCGATTTGACTGCCACTAATAACACCGATGATCCAGTTCTGCTTTTTTGGATTGGTTTTGATTGCAAAGAAGAACTTTACAGGCTTATTAAGGATCATGATTATACCGTGATAAAGGATTCCTTCATTGGTCATGATTGGGTTGTGCGCTATACCGATGGACGAGCCGCAAAGCAAATTACCCTTTCAAAGACTGAGAAAACCATTGTCATTGACCCGCCACCGTCCACAGTCACAAGTACACCTACAACTGCCAGCAACACGTCGACAACCGCTAACACCACCAAAACCACACCAACAGTTGCGAACAGCACGTCGACAACCGCTAACACGGCTAGCAGTACACCTTCCACTGAAACCACAGAAGCCAGCTTCCCGGTTACACAATCGGGTTGTGAAGTCGTGAGTACTACCACCGCGATGGGCTTCGATGATTTCTATTCCAAGACTTGTGACTATAACGGCTTGGTCATCCTCGCCTCAGACGAAGTTTCAGACGAAGCCCTTAAACAAGCATGGCTGATGGCAGCCAATGTCTATTACACCCGTCCTGATGTGGTCGCATCCCTCGTCAAAATGAACTTCCGCATTGTCATCATGGGCACCGATCAATTGACCACTGACATGCCCGAATTGGCTTATCTGAAGGATGACAAATCACAGGATTATGATGAGTTTCGCGGTTATGATAAAGTGCTGGAAGAACCGCGTGTGGTGGCTACCGCCGAAGAGAATTTACTCTGCTCGCCTGATAACGTCTATGCTGAGGAAAATCTCTTGGTCAACAGCCTCGGTAATCTGACGCGATTTGCGCTCGTAAAGGACTTAGACCCCGGTATCACTAAAAAACTTGAGGCAGTTCGTCAAAACGCCATCAAAAAGAAGCTATGGGCTTCTTCTACACCCATCACCGACAACAACGGCGCTTATTGGAATTATGGTGTCGAAACCTATTTCAATAGCAGCGCCCTGATCAGTGGAAAATCCGATAAAAGTACCAATACCCGTACTGAACTCGCCAGTTATGACCCTCAGCTTTACAAGTTGATTGATTCGGTCTATAAAGCTCAGGAATGGACACCCGTTTGTCCTCAGAATTAGCAAATAGGATCCTATTTGTTCTGAGAGTATGTAGATAGACACAACAAAAAGACCTCGAACGGTAGACTGAAGTTCAAAAAACTCAAGTCATCGAACGGGGTCTTTATGAATCATGATGGTGAAGCCTTCTCAAACCGCAAGCCAACGGCTGATCAATTTTGAAGCATTCCCTAGCCTTCCCACATGAGTTTGCCGCCAACATAGGTTTGCTGGACGTGGACGCTGAGCAAATCGGCAGTGGATGTGGCTAAGGGGTCGGCGCTCAAGACGGCGAGATCAGCCCATTTGCCGGGTGTTAGGCTGCCGCGATTATCAGCATCACCTGTGGAAATTGCGCCACCCATCGTGTAGGCGTAGAGGGCTTCTTCAGCGGTGATGGCTTGATCGAGCGCGATTGGTTCGCCCAACGAATCAAGGCGATCAACAGCGGCTTTCATGCCGAGGATAGGGTTATCATCGGGCACAACAGGCGCATCTGAACTGAGCGCGACCGTCAGGCCAGCATCCAACATGGAGCGTACCGGATAAACGTGGTCGAGATAATCATCGGGCAGATAGCGGCGGAAACTGGTTCCGAGCGCCGGTAGAAAAACGGTCTGCGGCGCGATGATAATGTTGAGGGCGGCACAACGGGCGTAATGCTCAGGATTGGGCAAGCCAAGATGTTCGATACGGTGGCGCAAATCAGGACGGGGTAAGCGGCGGTGACATTCCTCGTAGGCGCTGAGAACCTGCTCAATGGCGACATCACCAATGGCGTGTGTGCCGATGCGGAAACCCGCTTTATGGGCTTCAAACATCAACTCGGTGAGTTCAGCTAAGTCGAACCGTAGGACACCGTGATCGTTGGTCACTTTATAGGGACGGCTGACGGCGGCAGTCGCTCCACTAAGTCCACCATCCGCAAAGAACTTGACGGTATCAATCCGCAGCCAATCGCTCAAGAAGCGATCGGGCAGTGGCAGGGTTTCGGTGCCACCATCAGGCCGACGAATAGGCATACCCGTGACGCGCACAGCGAGTTCATCCGCCGCTTCGAGTTGACGATAAACACGTAGATGGAGGGGTGTCAGCAGGGGATCGGTGGCGCTGGTGATGCCGAGACTGAGTTGATGCTGGTTGGCGGCTTTGATCGCTTCGGCCATTTCAGCATCAGACGGATCAGGGATGACTTTGGAGAGCAAACCCATCGCCGTTTCTTGCAGGAGTCCGGTGGCCTCGCCATTGAGATCACGGACGATCACGCCGCCGGGAGGATTAGGCGTATCATGGGTGATGCCTGCCAGTTGTAACGCTAAGGTGTTGGCGACGATCATATGGCCGCAGGTGCGAGTCAAAGCAATGGGATGGTCGAGGCTGGCACCATCCATATCATGTCGAGTTGGATGGCGACGTTCGGGCAAGTCGGATTCGTTGTAGCCACGTCCCATAATCCATGTGCCTTTGGGGAGGGTTTCGGCTTTATCACGGAAGCGTTCGATAATACTCTCGATGTCGGGAGCTGTGGTCTTATTCGCCACAACTTGACGTGTGATGAGCAAGCCCATTTTCCAGATGTGGACGTGGGCATCATTGAAACCGGGGATGAGGGTCCGTCCTGCCAGATCGACGCGTTTTGTATCGGCTGTGGCTGCCGCTTCGACATCTGATAAGCGACCGACTGCGATGATACGTCCGTTATCACCTACGAGCAGCGCTTCGGCCTGTGGTTGTGCCGAGTCGATGGTATGAATGGTGCCGTTGTGAAAGAGGATCATATTTGGCCTCCGTGTTAGGTAAGCTTATAGTGGATATGGTAACGAATAGTCAGGAAATAAGTTTAATTAGTAGAGACAAGATAAATTTGAGAAAATTACATGAGCGCAATTCCCACCCATTATCCTCCGACCGATGAGCATTATCAACTTTCATCTCATGCAACGAACATGCCAACACTTGTTGTTGCGCTCCCATTCATATGGAATTTGTTATTTTGGTTGTTCATCGCGGTCAAAAACGCAGGATTTAGAACTTTGCCTTTTGTGGCTTTGCATTTAAGTAATCAATACGAAAGTATACTTGGACTTCCAACATGTATAGCAACATGGGTACTTTTCTTTGCAATGGGTATATATGGCTTTGCCTTAGTCAAATCTTTAAGTTATCGAGTTACTTTACTCATCTGTACATTTATATTCATTTTCATCAATTTTTTTGGGATTATGTTTTACGTGTTTGTGGGGTCGAAGCAATTCAACGTAATAGAAAGTATATCCACCCCAGAAACAACTTATCATCTCGCGCTTATGGATACCAATTCATGTAACAATCCGCCCTGTGACATTGACTATTGGTATCGTTTATATCAATGTGATTCGACGGATACCTCTTGTCAAATAACATTTGAATCCGAGAGATATTGGCGGTGGATTAGTGACCCGAACAAATCAGCTCATCTACAACGGGACTCAGCAAATAACAACCTACAGGTCATTTATGACGGTAAAGTTATTTTCTCCGGGGTACTGTCACCGTGATAAAAATCATATGCGCCCGACCTTTCGACTATGATCGGATTCTCGCGCTGTTACAGCATGGCAAGCTGCTGACGGACGACGTTATGGCGGCGGGGACGCGTTATTGGGTGGCGCAAACTGACAGTGGGGAATTGGCGGCTTGTGCGGGGATGGAATTTGGCGAGGACGCGGTGCTGTTTCGCAGTCTGGCGGTGTATGAAGATTATCGTGGCGAGGGATTGGCGCTGCGGTTGATTGAACGGGCGTTGGATGAGGCTAAAGCAGAAGGCTACCATCATGCTTACTGTTTCAGCACTCGCGCGGCGGATTACTTTCAACGGATTGGTTTCCAGCAGGTGCCGGTGACACAGTTGGCAAAGGCGTTACCCGATGTGCCACAGGTTATGCGATTCGCGGCAATTGGCAAGCTGCCGGGTGAGAAAGCGTGGTGGAAGGCGTTGAGGTGAACCCCCTCCGTCGCTGACGCGACACCTCCCCCGCAAGCGAGGGAGGGCAAACAAAAAGGACATGGTTCGTCGCCATATCCTTCATATCTTTTTCTAAGAACTGTATTGTTTACGAATAGAATTCTACACGGCGGTCGGCCAGAACCGACATTTTGCTGCGGACTTCATCCACCATATCAAGTTCGATTTCGGCAGTGAGCAACTGTGGTGTTTCACCGGCTTCGACGACAATCTTACCCCACGGATCAACAATCATGGAGTGACCGCCAAAGACGGTGTCGCCAGTCAGACCGCAAGCATTAGTAGCCACCATATAGCACTGATTTTCAATGGCACGCGCGACCACCAAAGCACGCCAATGCTCGACACGCGCAATCGGCCACTCGGCGGGCATAATGATCATCTTAGCGCCATCGACAGCGTACTTGCGGAAGAGTTCGGGGAAGCGCAGATCATAGCAAATTGCCAGCGCCGTATTACCCCAAGGCAAATCCAAGGCAAGGCGCGATGAGCCGGGTTGCAGCCATTTGTCCTCATCCATCAAGCCGAACAGGTGAATCTTACGGTAGATGCCAAGCATCCGTCCATTGGGGGCGAAAAATCCGGCACTGTTCGACACTTCCATGC
>JACDGI010000362.1 GCA_013821665.1 Anaerolineae bacterium | reverse complement strand
GCACCGAGGAGCATGTCGTCATTGTGTGCCCAAATTGCGCAGACATCTTTGAGGCCGTCGAGTGACTTGATGTAGCCTTCCATAACCTTCTTGCCGCCATCACGGGTGAAATCACCCACTTGGGTAGCGACAATCTTCATTCCGGGGAAGAGGGCAATTACTTCACCAAAACCCTTCATGCGGTCAAGGGCCGCACTGGAACCAACAGTACCCTGAATTTCTACGATATTGCAGTTGCCAAGGGTAGCCTGCGCCAGCCATGCAGCAGCCAGACGACCTTCATGGTTGAAGTCCGCCGCCACTCTGGTAACATATAAAGAGGGATCGGCTGTCACACCACGGTCAACCAAAATTACGGGGATCTTAGCATCTTGGGCTTCTTTTAGAACGGCATCCCAGCCAGTTTCAACAATCGGAGCAAGCAAGATAGCATCAACTTGTTGGGCGATGAATGAACGCAGCGCCGCAATCTGTACTTCCTGCTTTTGTTGACCATCACTGAACTTGAGGTCGATTCCTTCTTTTTCCGCTTCAGCCTTCATCGAATTGGTGAATGCAGTGCGCCATCCGCTTTCCGAACCGGTCTGTGCGAAACCAATCGTCAACTTCTTATCTTGTGCGTGAACCATCGTCGCGGACAGAATCACCAGCAGCACAAGCATTAAACTAGCTCTTAAAAATCGCATGGGTTATACTCCTTAAATAGTAAATGCGAACCTGAAACTTCCGATTTTATGTGTTGAAGTATTGAAATCTCTAATTCAGTATGTAGTCTCCTCTCGCCAATTATGGACGACATGTTAATCGATCTACGTTATCAGTGTGTACAGCTTCTGCACAACTGATATTCGTATTCATCCCCGGCAAGGGGCAAAGAAAAACAGAGCCATCTCCTAAATGTCGTGAAGATGGGTGTTCGAAGAATGCAAATCGTTTTTGGATTTATAGAAATTGGGGACTGATCAGCTTATATGCAAAGTAATAATGCTAAAAATTGCTACCAATCGATTCGATATTTATGACTTCAAGAGTAATTTTGAGGCAGCAAATAAACTTAAGCTTCAGTACCACAATTCACAAAATATATAAAAACGTATGTCCAAAATCTCCGTGTGTGAACGTTCACACATATAATGTCGCATATTTGTAGAAAAGTCAAGAAACTGCTCGAAGGAATATTTCTTGCTTATTTTTAATATGAATATGAATGCTGAAAGTGAGAAGGTTTATAGCAAGGTAAATGGGTTGTCAAACCAGAATTAACGTTTTACGGCTCGTTAACCGGCAATTGTACTTTCGCGTATGATAAGGCGAGGGGTAATCAGTCTCTGTCGGACAGGCGTTTGGCGTTCATCAATAAGCTCAAGTAGGTACTCAAAACCGACTAAGCCGAGTTGAATATAATTGTGCCGGACTGTTGTGAGCGGCGGGGGAAAGTAAGCTGCTTCAGGAATGTCATCAAATCCAACGACCGATATATCATTGGGGACAGTTAATCCGTGTTGCTGTAAAGCTCGCATTGCGCCAAATGCCATATTGTCATTTGCGGCAACCACCGCCGTAAATTGGTGATGATCTTCTAATAATCGTCGCATCGCCTGATAGCTGCCCGCAGTTGTCCAGTTACCCTCAATGTGAACGGGTAATTCAAGACCATGTTTTTCAAAAACTTGGATACAGGTCTGATGTCTAATATGAGCATTAACCCAATTGAGCGGTCCACTAATCTCACAAAAATGAGTATGCCCTAGTGAAATCAAATGTTCAATGACTTGCTCGGTACCATAACCATCATCCAACGAGACTGACGGAACGTCTGCTGACGTAAACGAATCAATATGAACGATAGGTGTATCACCACATATAGAACGTATTTCTTCAATCGGCAGGCTTTGAGCTGGAATAATCATAATCAGCCCTTCAATGTCCCAACCTTTAACATGTTGCAGCGCCTTGACTACCTGCACCTGAGTTTCGGTCACATTCATCAATATAACGTCGAAACCGTTTGTCCGAGCTGCCATCTCGACATTGAGGGCAATTTGTACGGGGCCATGAAACCAACTGCCAAAGAGAATAATAGCAATGGTCTTGGATGATTTAGATCTTAGTTTGGTTGCAACTTTATTTGGGCGATAACCTAAAGCATTGATAGCTAACTCGACACGCTGTCTTGCTTCGTCTGATACATAGGGGTGATTATTGATGACTCGCGATACTGTTTGGTACGAGACACCCGACATTTCGGCAACATCTAACAAGGTTGGTCGAGTGGTTTTGGGGTTAGGCACTAAATTTCCTCATTTATCGTGTTGCGTAATCTTCAATGCAGTGGTTCAAGCAGCCAATTAAACAGAATGAACCGGGATAAATAACACAAAAGGGTTATGCATCAGTGGTTCAGTTTACGAGCATTTGTTGAACGTATCATTGTTGCCGTTTAGCATATTCTGCCGCTGCTGTATCCGGGAAATAGATTTTGCCAGTAACAGGAATCCATTTAGGAATGTCCTCTCCTTGCAGATGCGCAATGATGGCATCAAATGCTGGGCCGCCGAGGTACGGACTGAGTTCGATGGTTGCATTTGCGTCACCGTCTGCCATAGCCTTAAAAATATCAGGAGTAGCATCTACAGACACGATGAGAATATCTTTACCGGGCTTCATGCCGGCATCTTTAATTGCCTGAATTGCCCCAATTGCCATATCGTCGTTGTGGGACCAAACAGCGCATATCTCAGTGGGATCCTCAGTTTTGAGGATACTGTCCATAATTTTCTTGCCATTCTGTCTTATGAAATCACCCGACTGAGAAAAAATAATTTGCATGTCTGGAAAGAGCTTAAGTACATCATTAAATCCTATTTGACGATCACGTGCAGCGCTTGAACCAACAGTTCCTTCTAATTCAATAATCTTACACTTCTTACCTGCGGTTGCTTGAGCGAGCCAAACAGCCGCTAAACGCCCTTCGTAGACAAAATCGGAAGAAACACGTGTTAGATACAGTGATTCATCTGCTGTTACATTACGATCAATAATAACGACTGGAATACCAGCATCTTGCGCTTCATGGAGAATTTGATCCCAACCTGTTTCAATAACGGGTGCGAGGATTATGGCATCAACGTGGTCATTAATAAAGGAACGCAAAGCAGTTATTTGGTTCTTCTGACTATTTTCTGCATTTAAAAACAATAGATTAATTCCGCGCTCTTGGGCCTCTACTTTTATCGCCCGTGTAAATTCCAGACGCCAAGCACTTTCCGAACCGACTTGGGAGAATCCAATGGTTAGACCTTTGCCGGAATTGTTTTGCGCGTCCACACTAAATACAATCACACTCCCCAAAAGTACAATAAGTAAACAGATCCTCAAAAAACGCATATTATTCGCTCCGCGAAACTAAATACTGACTGGATTAGTTATCCATCTCTCCTTCAAAACGATTTGTTCCAAGAACGCCTCCGAACGAATAAGAATCGAGCCTTGACTGCAAAAACAAGTGATTGCATGTTTCTAAGGGCGTTAGGGTGCGCTGATTGAACTTTTTGAGGATACAGTTTGATCGTGATTTTGACCTCCTAACGACAATAGATTGTAGGCTGTCTTTTTTAAAAGATGCTGCTGAATAGGTTAGTGGCCTCAGTTTAACTCACACCTGTCTTTTAGCCACTATTAGGAAACACTTGTCCTTTCCCCTTACTAATGCGAGTGTGACCTGTAAACCCCGGCTTCAGGTGCAAACTTGTCGCAAAATCGAGCAAGTCGGATTTCAAATCGTTGAATACTTCTCGTTCAATTGATATAAATTCTAAGGGAGAGGTGCTATGAAGTAATGCAAGATTTAAAGATGAGGTGATTCGCACATTTAGCAAGGCACCCAATTGGGTGCCTTTGTATATTAATCCTCGGGAGAATATTCAGGGACGTTGGGGGGTCTTAATACAGGGTTCACCTTGATTTGTAGACCTGTCTCTATTTTTCTCCAATTGATCGCGAAAGTCATTCGCAGCACCACGACGAATGTCTCTACCTTTTGAAGCTGCCCGAGCAAACATTCCGGTCATCACCGCGGTTGAAAAAGATGTACCTGCCCACCAGGCCCATCCATTTGTTGACGGCGTTACAGGTGGCATTATCCCTTTTGGAGTGTTGCTATCTGGAAAGCTACCGACATAGAGTCCTAACATGCCGTCACCTGTGGTATCTGTGATATTTTTGTCCACACCCTTTTGAGCCTGTCCGCCAAATACCATCAATCCTATTTTGGGTGGCACATCAGCGAGGTTGGAGTAGAACATTCGATTACCCGCATTATCAATAGCACCAACACCGAGTACAATATCAAAGGCTGCCGGATAACGTGCGTGTTCTGGAGTGTATTTCGGATCTGTTGATGTCGAGTCGTTACCGGCTGCGGCAATCATGCGAACTCCGCCAGATGCGAATGTGTCTAATATTGACATAAGGTCGTATAGAGACCGCAATTCCGCAATCTCTGGTTTAGCAATCTGAGCAGGAGTAAGTTTTTTAAAATCAATCTCTGTACTTACGTCTAGATTTACATCCCTAAGTTCTTGCGGTGTTTTGAAACTGATACACAAGCTACAGTTCACAATTAGGGGCGCATCCATCCCATCTTTTATAATATCTCCATTGATTAGCGCCTCGATGCCATGTGCCAGTGATGCGATAGTGCCAACACCATAATTATTTTGAGTTTCCACGAGGTACAAGTTCATATTGTCGGCTGGGACATGATCGCAAATGATGCCGGCAATAAACAGTCCATGATCACTCATGTCATATAAAGATCTATGACTATAACCATGCAACTCATTATGATCCTCAGGATCCTGTTTTAGATTCGGGGGTAGAATAATAGGTGTGGGAAGCTGGTCGGCGTATTTGATTGTGAATTGGCCATGTTTCTCACGTTGTTCGATCCGGTGTAATAGATCATTTTTTGCCGGATCAGAGTCTGGCAATTTATTATTTCGTAGATATGCTGCGTCGAGAACCTCTCTTGGAGGAGCAGTATCAAAAATAACCACATTGACTCGCTTCTCATAAGGCGATGAGTGCCCTGAATCTGGCGCTACCGCACTTACTAGTCCCTCTGGATTACCTCCTGTAATTTTCGTGGCAATAACAGCATCGACCTTATTAGTTGGAAACTCATGCCTGTGCTTATGGGGAGGTGTTGGCACCGGTTGCGGATAAGCACCGGGTCCGGGATCAGTTGCACTGTGTCCGGAAGCGGCAAGACACCAATTTGGAATAGCGCCTTGCAGGGTTATCCTAGTATTATTGATAATCACAGGATTCCGTAACAAGTTTATTTGCCTAACTATGTTGATTAGTTTGACATCTTTATCTTTTAAAACCTCGTGACTATCCTCATCGGCTTGCCGCAATGATTCAATACTGATGTGTACAATTGATGCCGCAAACTCATTGTTTTTGATGGTGAAGCTGCTCGACGACAGTACTTTATATGCAAGATTTGTGAGATTATCATCCTGATTCAATAAGTTCTCAACCCATTTTGTTAGTTCGTCGGGGTTAGGAAGTTGTTTAGGATCAGGATTATTTTTGTACTGAGCATGTAAAATAATTTCACCAACAACGAAATAAGCGTTTCTCGGTATATCCACATCGCGTGACTTGTCAGCAGGATTTGAAGTCTCTGGGGGCATTTTTCAGACCTTTTTTGATAATGTATCATTACTAAGTGGGTCGGCATTGCCGATGAGTTCAAATGCGCCCCAAAATGCAGGGTGCAACTGTGGATGCGTGTGCAGCAGCATAAGCTGTGCCTCACGAAGAGCGGCGGCCTTAGATGCCCCGAGATCGAGCTGACGGTAAAGCTCATTCATCAGATCCAATGTTAGCGTCTCATCTACCCGCCACAGGCTGGCGATAAGCGCTCCGGCTCCGGCAAAAAGAAAACCACGTCCCAAACCAATGAGTTCATCGCCTGCGGCGGCGTGGTTGCGTCCGGTTTCGCAGGCACTTAAAGTTACCAATTCATAACGCATGTCACGTTGAAAAAGATCATCGGTATAAATAGGCCCATCGGCTAGTTGGATATAAGAAAAATCAGGCTGATCAATGCGATATTGGCCATGTGCACTGATATGCAGTACTTGACAGGGCGGGGCATCGAATTGAGATTTGTTCGCCTGTTCTTCGCTGTACAGGTTCCCCCCAAATTTCTCAATTACTGCATGAGCCTCCTCCTTTGCATAGGACAGTCGTCCATCCCAACTATAAGCAAGTGCCATAGCGCGTCGTTGCTGACGTGGGACTTCGCGCGTAATCAATGTGGCTGTCGGAAGCAGAGATATTTCCATTTGTTCAATGAGATGATGCTCACCGTTATGCAGTAGTTGAAATGGCAGGTAGTGTAGATCGCCGTAAGGGACAACAATTAATCGTTGAACATGATTTAGTCGCTTGGCAAACGGGCGAATCAAACCGTCGTACAGGTGCTGCAAAAGGGGAACAGCATAATTTCGAAGAGTCTTTTCATCCGGTGAACCCGGTATTGTTCGCAGTACACGATTAAGATTTGTCTGCCATTTATCTAATAACACTTTAACGGAAGAAATTGGCGTTGGCAGCGAATATACATCTAAACCTTTGCGATCTAACAAGAACGCCCAAAGATGCGATCCATCACTATAATAAGCAATCAGGATCGTGTCGTCGGACAAGCACTTCTGAATTTCCGCTGTGGAAACGACATTATTAGCCGCCAAATCGGCCATACTGCTGTGAAGATACAGGCGTTCGGTAAGGTTGCGAAGTTTGTTTTCGCGAATTCGGGCTTCAAGTGCTGCCTCCGTTGGAGGTAGTACAACATGCTGATTCTCCCGGAATACCTGATCGTAAGCGACCCGATAATACCAATGATGTTCTTCTCGGAGCTTATTCAACTCTTCGATTAAGGGCTGAGTTTGAAGATCATTTCCTATCCAACGCAAATGATCTAATTGACTTAAATAGCTTGACCATACTTGGGCTTTAACGCGTTCCAAGGCTGCAAAGGCATTTTCAGTCCGCCCCAATGTTAAGTTTAAGCGTACCAATGCATCTACTGAAGCCTGTTTATCCGCCAGAAATTCGGAGCGTGAAGTTAGTACAAGACTGCGTTGAATGCGTTCGATAGTCCCTGATGCAATTTGGTAATGGCGAAGCGCCGAATTTGGCTTTCCGATCTGTTCTAAAAGTTTACCTTGTAAAAGATGGGATTCGTAACGTAAATGGGGTAATTGGAATTCATGCGCCATCTTTTGGACGGCATGGGCTGTCTCAATCGCAGTCTTGGTCTGCTGATCGGCTGCATCTATCTGTGCAGCGAGAATCAACGCCGTTAAATATGAAATCTTTTGGCCGTTATGGCTAAACTGGTCTACAGCTGATATAACCGATTGTCGGGCAACGGGCAGATTTCCATCACTCAGAGCTATTTGCGCCCGATACAGATAAACCGTACCTAACCACGCAACTGTTTTTAAATTGGTAAATATTTGCTCTGCACGAGTCAAATCTGTGAGTGCTTGACTGAAATGACCAAGGGCTGCTTCTGCTTTCGCCAACAGCAAAAGGGTAACAGCGAGGTCATCATTCTCGTGGTTGGCGGGATGTTGTGCAATAATTTGATGTGCCAGATTGCGAGCATCATTGAAACGGTTAAGGAATAAGTAGCCCTCAATCACATGCATCATCTCTTTACCTCCATCGAGAGAGAGATGTCGTGCCAAAACATCAATTGTTTCGTGTAAGAGCTGTAGAGCCTTTTTATGATGCCCCTGTGCCTGAGCAATACCAATAATATTAAGATCTATGAGCGCAATACCGAATTTTTCATTATTCGCCAGCATCAGCTTGCGCGATTGCTCATAACAGGCGACTGACTTCTTCAAATTCCCCAATCCCTGATGAGCATGACCCATAACATAATAGATAACAGGTCGTCTACCAAATCCTCCATTTGCTTCGATAAACTCTAAGAGTGCTTCAAATTTGTCAATAGCCTTCTGAAATTGACCAAGATAGTTG
>JACDGI010000361.1 GCA_013821665.1 Anaerolineae bacterium | reverse complement strand
CAACAGCGACTGTTCCTTTCGAGGAAGGCGACACTTTGGAAACCTATGAGGAACGGATGCACAAGGCGGAACATCAATTGATCGTGGAAGGCATTCGTTTAACGCTTGAGGGGCTGGCATGAAATTTGCGACGATCGGGATTTTGGGCGGCGGGCAGTTGGGGCGGATGTTGGCCTTTGATGCCCAGCGGATGGGGATGAAGGTCGTGGTGCTTGATCCCGACCCGAACGCGCCTGCCGGACAGGTGGCGAACCAGCACATTGTCGGGAGTTTTCGTGACCCACAGAAGATCGCTGAGTTGGCGCAAGTTTGTGATGTGGTTACGGTTGAGATTGAGCATGTGGATGCAGATGCGTTGGAATCGCTTGAAAAACAGGGCGTGGTGGTGCAACCGAGTGCCCGTACAATCCGGCTGATACAGGATAAATTTGCCCAGAAGCAGCTCTTCGCGACAATGGGAGTTCCAGTTGCACCATTTGTCGAAGTGATGGATGAACAGGCGGCTTACCAAGCAGCCGAGCAATTAGGGCTGCCTTTTATTTTGAAGGCTAAAAAACTGGCTTATGATGGGCGAGGCAATGCGGTCGTCAGTGCTTTAGAGGAGATTCCACAGGCGATTAAAGTACTGGGTGGACAAGGTTTGTATGCTGAGGGGTGGATACCTTTCACCAAAGAACTGGCGGTGATGATTACGCGCGGGTTGGATGGCACAGTCGTGGCACATCCGGTGGTGGAGACAGTACAGAAAGATAACATCTGCCATACGGTGACAGCGCCAGCCAGTATTTCGGCTAAGGTGAGAATCGAGGCGGAAAAGATCGCACTGGCAGCGGTGAGCAGTTTGGATGGTGCTGGGATTTTTGGCGTTGAGCTTTTCCTACAGGCGGATGATAGCGTTTTGCTCAATGAGGTCGCACCACGTCCACATAATTCTGGTCATTATACGATTGAAGCTTGTAAGACGAGCCAATTCGAGCAACATATTCGGGCGATCACCGGATTACCGTTGGGCGACACTGGACTACGGGTTCCGGCGGCGGTCATGGTTAATATACTCGGTCAGGAAACGAGCGAAGCGACGCAAGCCTTGGTCGATAAGGCCGTGAATATTCCCGGCGCAAGTCTGCATTGGTACGGGAAAAGTGAGTCGCGTCCACAACGGAAGATGGGGCACATTACAGTTACAGGCGATACACTTGAGGACATCGCGGAACGGTTGAAACCACTGGTTGATTTGGATGTCGAGACCAAGCCACAGGTGGGAATCATCATGGGCAGCGACTCAGACTTGCCAGTGATGAAGCAAGCGGCAGCGATTTTGAAAGACTTCGGCGTGCCGTTTGAGCTAACGATTGTTTCAGCACACCGAACCCCACAACGGATGTTTGACTACGCGCAAAATGCCCACGAACGCGGCCTGAAAGTGATTATCGCCGGAGCGGGCGGCGCGGCGCATCTACCGGGGATGGTGGCGGCGATTACGCCTCTGCCAGTGATTGGTGTTCCGGTGCGGATTGAACCGCTAGACGGACAAGATGCGTTATTTTCAATCGTACAGATGCCGCGCGGGATTCCAGTGGCGACGGTGGCGATTGGGAACGCGACCAACGCGGGATTATTGGCGGTGCGGATTTTGGCGAGCCAACAACCGGAACTGCTCAAAAAGATGCAAGCCTATCAAGCGAACCTCGAAGCGATGGTGATGGAAAAGGTCGAGAAGATCAAGGTGAATGGTTGGGAGTGAGCAGTTAGAAGCGGCAAGTTTCAAGTCATAAGATTGAGAAGTCGTCAGTCTTCAGTCCCCAGCTAACAGTCAAACACTAAAATTCAATCGTTGTGGCGGCAGTGGCGGCGGCATTGATGCCATAAAAGTACTAAGACCCCGAAAACTGCAAATTCCTCAACAACCACAGCCAAGATGATTCGGAAAATTCGTCGGATTCTTCAGATTCAGAAGGTCTTTTTCCGCAGTTCCCGAATCTTGCCGGTCAAATGATGCTGTTGTTGCAATTGAGAATTGGCGCTCCAACACATTCTCTTCGTTCATAAATTTCTTCACATTCTTCATTTTCATCGTACATTTTATGTCAGAAATGTCGTCATAGTCGTCAGTGTCAGTAATGTCATTGAAGGCTATTTTTATTTGCAGCAGCGGAAGAAAGTTGTGCCGCTGCAACGTTTGCTGCAAAAGTAGTTGCAAGTGGCAAGTTTCAATGCCCAAGGCATGGAGAAATCCAAGTTCATTATAGAACAAATATTCACATTTTGTCAAGTTCGAATCTGGTTAGAAACGGGTTGTAAGAACGTTTATTTACCCCAACTGCTAGGGGTATGATAGAGGTTGAACGCGATACAATCGTAGTTTTTGATATATTAATCGCAGCAATTAAGTGAGGCGTTGATGGAAAGATCAAAACGAAGTGTATTTGCCGGTTTTTTTGTCATCACACTATTGGTTATTATTTTAACAGGCGTGGCTTGTTCAGTTCTGGAAAGCTCGTGCCAAGCGAAATTTGAAACTAATCTACCAATTTATCCAGATGCTTCGCTGGTTTCAAAAGATGGCAAATTCCTTCAATACCGTCAGGCGACATACTATACACCAGCCTCAACAGACAACGTGAAGGATTGGTACAACAAAGCCATTTATGTGGCGCTTAGTGAATCGGTTGCCAAAACGGGTAAAAGCGGCAGTGTTTGGCAAGGGGATTGGGATGTACAAGCTGCAAGCCAAGGAGGCAGCACGATTTCACTATCACGCAATTGTGGATAGCTAAAGAGTTGGAGTATCAATGCTCAAGTGGGTTAAGCATATGTACCAACAAGTGATCGCCCGTTTACGCGAAAGCTATAACTGGAATGCGATTGAAGGAGATCATTATGGTATTGAAGATTGAAAGATCGAAGAACTGCAACATTTTTTGAGGCTACTTGCAGTAGACTACTATTTAGAGATTAATTATTTCAAGGCTGTTCCTTTGGGCGAGGATGCGCGACATTTTCAGTCGGTGATTTTGCGCCAACCCTAGCTAATTGTCAGCCAGTCGCCATTGGGTATACTCAAGTTGATTGACGACGATCAGCAGTATTGGAGAGAACCCAATGGCGAAAGTCGAGTTCCAAAATAAACAGGTTGATCCTGAAACGGCATGGAGCGATTGGTTTACGACCAGCGCGTTTACTGTGGATAAGCGCCTCCGGCACATTTTCCGCATCCTGCCACATGAACCGCGCTGTAAGTTCTGCAACGCCCCATTTGAGGGTGTAGGCGGAACAGTGGTGAGGGCTTTATATGGCAAACGCCGTTCGGCTCTCAATCCACGTTTCTGCAACATGTGTGACGAGGCATCTCGACAATTTCCCGGTGGCGCGGAAGTACCCATGTCGATGCTGTTTATTGATGTGCGAGGCTCGACAGCGCTTTCCGAAAAGTTAGGCACAACCGCCTTCAGCCAACTGATCAACCGGTTTTATACTATCGCGACAAAAATCATTGTGGAAGAGGATGGGCTGGTCGAAAAACTGGCAGGGGATGAGGTGGCGGCCTTCTGGGGTTCGGGATTTGCAGGTGAAGATTATATCGAACGCACAGTGAAAACCGCGCAAAGTTTGCTTCGAAATATGGCAAAACAGAACATTCCGGTTGGTATTGGTGTGAACGCTGGAACAGCCTATTTTGGAGCTATGGGAAGTGCTGATGGACTGACCAATATATCAGCCATTGGTGATGAAGTGAACATGGCAGCAAGACTCGCCTCGAAAGCGGCAGCCGGTGAAATTATTATCAGCGAGAAAGCACTTCGGGCAGCGGGGATTGATGGTGAATCGCTGGAGCAGCGGCAGTTGGAGCTTAAAGGGATCAGTGAATTGGTTCCAGTGAGAGTCATGAAAGCCAATTGAAGTTGGATTATCTGATGACTATCGACTTGCTTGCAGACCGTCATCCTTTCCCCTAAATCCCCGCTATGCAGCGTGGGGACTTTAAAAAGCATATTTAGGTGGGGGCAACACGGCTGAGTTCAAGGGCGATGGTACGCGCCGAATCAATATCCACGCAGACGTTCACGTTGGGTCGATCATTCCAATAGGTGGCACGGTGATTAGGGCGAACACGAGGCCATGTTTTACCGCGACTCATGCCTTGAGTTTCCACACGAACTGGCCACGATTGGGTAGTGAAGGCATCTGGCAGTAAGAGGTAGGCAACGGCGGTTGAGTCATGAACCAAGAGGCCGCCAACCCCATTGACGCGCTTGCTAAATTCCATGTAAAAGGGCGTGATACGGGCGATATGCTGCGCCATCGGACTGCTCGATTGAGCGTAAAGTTGTAACTGTTCGTCCGAAATGCTGGCTTTGGTGGTGACATCCAAACCGACCATCGTCACAGGCCAACCTGCCCCAAAGACTACGTCCGCCGCTTCGGGGTCATCTTTGATATTAGCTTCAGCGGCTGGCGTGGAATTGCCGGGGACAAGCGCGTTGCCACCCATGAGCACAATCTGTTTAACGTTCTGAGCGATACGCGGTTCGAGGCGTAAGGCTAAGGCGATATTGGTGAGTGGGCCGATAGGGACAAGGGTGATTTCACCGGGTGCGGCCATAACCTGTTCAATAATAAATTGGGCTGAGGATTGGTCAACGGGTTTGCCAGTAGGCGGCGGCAAATGGACATTACCTTGCCCGTCATCACCGTGAATGAAAGCGGGCGGATCACCATAATCACCGACGAGCGAATTGGCTGCGCCTTTGGCAACCGGAATATCAGTGCGACCAGCAATTTCGAGGAGACGAAGGGCGTTAATGGCGGCGAGGTCGACATGAACATTACCGAAAACGGTTGTGAGGCCAATGACTTCCAGTTCGGGCGACGACAAGGCGAAAAAGATCGCCATTGAGTCGTCAATGCCGGGGTCGGTGTCGATGATAATTTTTTGTGGGGACATAGAAAAATAAAACCTCTAGTGGATGATCAAAATGAATAAGAATTAAGGAGGCTATCAAGTTGCAATCAACATCATAAAGATTGCTGCGTAGGATCGAGCGGGAGTGTCATCGGGTTTCCACCTTGTGCTGATGATTGGCGTATCGCCAAGATGAGTTCCTGATCCAAACGCCCTTGTGCTGCGCCATAACTTGGCTCGCGATCTTCACGTATAGCGTTAACAAGGCTCATAATACAGCCTGCCACGCCTATTTCATCATCATGCCACTGAGGGGTAAAACCAAGATCAGGGCGAAAGAACGGGTTCTTCCAACGGACAATTGGCTGATTGGGGTCACCTGTGTGGGCAACCATTGATTCCAGCGCACCGCCATCCACGCGCTCCCAACGCCGTTCTATAGTGATGAAATGTGGTGCTTCACTACCGGGGGCAAGCAAGGAAAGGCGTTCTTGAACGTCTAACCCCACACCAACCGTTATACCCATTCCTTTTTCCGCGAGAAAACGGCTGCTGCGCCACCAACGTAAGGGCGAGTCATAACCCACATTCGTCCAGTGGAAGATACCCAACTGTCCATCCTCAAATTCGATGATGCCATGTTCCTGTGTTTCATTACGTGGGGTAAAATTTCCCGCTAAGCGTGAGTAATACGCATCAAGTGGATAATCGCGCACATCCCCCGTAACCTTGATTGGTCGGGCATCAAAGCCCAGATAGCTACGCATCACACTGATGCCGTGATAGCCATGTCCGGCAAAATCGTTGAAGGCGGTATGGACACGTCCAAACAAGCCTGATGCGATGAGAGCCAATTTGATTTGCTCAAGTGGACGGCGATGAAATTGCTCGGCAACTTCGATTTTGACGTGATGTTCGCGGGCGCTGGAGATGATGGCATCGGCTTCTTTTAATTGGTGAGCAATCGGGGTTTCGAGCAGGACGTGGAGGCCGTGTTCAATCGCCATTAATCCGACTTCACCATTGGCTCCGTATGCTACAGACACAATACCCATCTGAGGAGCTGTTTCGCGAATGAGGATGTCTAGATCGGTATACCACGGCACATGCAAACTTTCACCGAGGTGGCGTGCTGAAGCATCACTCCGTCCCCAAACCGCTACAAGTTCCACATTCGGAAGATGCTGCAAGAGCATCCCGTAAAAATTAAACGAACGTTTGCCAGTGCCGATAATGGCAACCCTTATTGTTTCATCCATACGTATTTCTCGATTTCTGTAATAGTCAATTGATTTTAGTGCGGCCTACAGAATGTAGCAATAAGTTGGATCAAGCTGCAAAACTGCGCGGGATTGCTATGGTAGTTGTAGAGACTTTGAAGGCACGGTAGGATTGGCGGTGCTTGCGCCACAGATTAGACTTCGGCAGCGGGCGAAGGAGAGAACCACTTTCATGCGAACGATTATTCAGAATGGAATATTGATTACACCACAGGAGTCGCTACCCCAGACGCTCGTGCTCAACGATGGGATAATTGAAACGCTGGGCGCGGTGATAGACAATGATGGCGCGACCACGATAGACGCAAAAGGCTGTTATCTCGTGCCGGGTTTCATCGACGTGCATGTGCATGGCGCGGATGGTCACGATACGATGGATGCCACGCCGGAAGCCATTCACGGCATGGCGGCGTTTTATGCCAAACATGGCGTGACCAGTTATTATCCGACGACGATGACCATGCCAGCGGCCAATATTCAAGCAGCACTCGAAAATGTCGAACACTGCCCACAGCCGACGAATGGCGCACAGCATCTGGGGGTGCATGTCGAAGGGCCGTACCTTAATTTGAAGTACAAGGGCGCTCAACCACCAGAGTATTTTCGTCCACCCTCACCTGCCGAATATGGACAGTGGTTGGAAACGGGCGTTTGTAAGTTGATGACGGTCGCGCCGGAGATCGAGGGTTCGCTGCAAATGATCCAAGAGTTGGGCGCTCAAGGGGTCGAGTTCGCGATTGGTCACAGTGCAGCGAGCTACGAGGAAGCGGTTCAAGGATTTGATGCGGGTGTGCGACAGGTCACGCATGTGTTTAACGGTATGGTGGCACTCCATCACCGTGAGCCGGGGGCGCTGGCCGCAATTCTGACGGACGACCGCGTAAACGCGCAATTGATCGCCGATGGGATTCATGTACATCCAGCGATGATCCGCATGTTGATACGGGCGAAAGGCGCGGAGCATGTGATGTTGATTACGGATGCGATTGAAGCAACAGGATTGAGCGATGGCGATTATGATTTGGGTGGGCAGACTGTCAGCGTCAAAGAAGGCATCGCGCGGATTGCGAATGGTGCGCTGGCTGGCAGCACTTTGACGATGGATAAGGCTATCCGCAATATGGTGGCGTTCACCGATTTACCTCTGCAAAAGATCATCGGCATGGCAAGCGCTGTTCCGGCGAGGGCGATGCGGCTGACGAATAAAGGAAAATTGGCGGTGGGCTGCGATGCAGATGTGGTGCTGCTCAACCGCGAATTGGAGGTCATGCTGACGATTATTGGCGGCAAAATTGTTTATCAGGCTCAAGAGTTCAAACTTGGATAAAACATGACACATACGACTTATTGGACTGCACGGAAATTAGCACAGCGGTTGGCGATGATCGAGCCGCTGGTTTACCGGCAAGCGGTGACGCTGGCTCCGTTTCGTTATCAAGAACTAGCGCTGCCAGAAGATCCGCCGCCGGTAGGTTTAGATGTGGACGATAGCAGTTGGGATAAGGTTTATCCCGAAACGTATTGGGCGGGATGGCTGACCAATTTTATACTGCGGAATGACATCCAAATTCCGGGTGATTGGGATGCCAGCATTCCGGTGGCGATTCGCTTCCGCTTGGGTGTGTCGAATGATTTCTCGCATCCTGAAGCGCTGACGTATATTGATGGCAAAGCCTACGCGGCCTGTGACCGGCATCATTATGAGATTTTGCTTCCCGATTCACTCCGCGACGGCCAATCACATTTGATCGCGCTGCATGGTTGGACGGGTTTGGGCGGCTGGGGTGATCGACAAGTGAATACACGCCTGTTTGCGAACGCCAGCCAATTGGTACATCTCGACCTAGCGACGCGAGTTTTTTTCTATTATTAACTGGTGAGGTTAGTGT